>JACNFS010000063.1 GCA_014384515.1 Dehalococcoidia bacterium
GTTACAAACTGTGCATAGCCACGGCGACGGCTAAGTAGCCAGAAAACGTGCAATATCGTCTTGAGCTCAGCGATGTCATCAACCTGTGGCATCACCGTAGCGAAGAACAGGTTGGGTATTGGGGTAACCTCCGCTCTTGCTGGGAAACCAGAAAAGGGTTTCTTGGTCATGCTCCTTCGTGCCCCCAGATAATCTTTAGGCCGCGCTCAGTTCAGTCTCCAGATCTTCGAATTTGGTAACCCTGGAGATAAAGCGCAATTTACTGTCACCGATAGGACCGTTCCGGTGTTTCGCTATGCTGATGTCGGCAATACCTCTGGGATAGGGATCACTCTCAATATCGTGGTCTTTCTTCCATTCATCTTCGGTAAAATGCAGCTCAGCTCGAGAGATAAAGACAACCACATCAGCATCCTGCTCGATACTCCCGCTCTCTCTAAGGTCAGAAAGTAGGGGTTTATGAGATATCCGTTGTTCTATAGCCCGACTAAGTTGTGACACAGCTAACACTGGTGCATCTATCTCTCGGGCAAGTGCCTTCAGAGCGCGCGTTATTTCGCCAACCTCCTGCACTCGGCTGTCGCCCCTAACTTCTCCCCGCATCAACTGGAGGTAATCAACAATGAACAAGTCAACATTGCGTTCGAAATGAAGTCGCCGTGCCTTGCTTCGCATCTCCATTATTCGTAGTTGGGGTGAATCATCAATATAAATAGGCGCTTCTGAAAGGATGCCGCTGGCTTCCATGATTCTTCTTTCTTCTCGTTCATTGTAGAGGCCCAGGCGAACATTCCTACAATCTACATTGGCCTCACTGGCTAGGAGGCGGCGCACAACGTCTTGCCGAGACATTTCCAAGCTGAATATAGCAACACAGGCTTTCTGATTGACGGCAGCGTTCCTGGCAATATTAAGGGCCAGGCTTGTTTTGCCTGAGCTTGGCCTGGCACCCACAATAATCAGGTCAGAACGCTGTAACCCGCCCAAGAGATCATCTATCGCGGCGAAGTGGGTGAGAATATGTGCAATCTTCCCCTCCGCGGGCTGGGTTGGTCCAGCTTCTTCAAAATACTGACCAAGAATATCGCGTATTGGGATGAAATCCCAGAGACTTCGCCGATGCCTCACCTTGAAAAGAACGTCTTCGGCTTTGCCGAGAGCAGCATCAACATCCGCGTCGGCTTGATAGCCAATAGTGGTAATCTGGCTGGCAGCGCTGATCAGTCGTCGCATTACAGACAACCTGGAAACAATCTGCCCGTAATCTACAATGTGGAGAGATGTCGGTACTGTAGATACCAGGTGACTAAGATAAGCAGCGCCGCCAGTCTCTTCCAGCTTGCCTCGCTGAGCCAATTCATGGGCCACAGTTATCTGATTTATGGCCTCATTACGCTGGTATAGCCCAAAACAAGCATCATAAATCCATTGGTTCTCCTGCGTGAAAAAGTCCTGAGGTTCAAGAAAAGTTGCAACATTGAATATGGCTTCGCCGTCAACAAGGAGAGAGCCAATTACTGCTTTTTCAGCTTCAACATCGTGCGGCGGCAGGTTTTCACTAGTCATTTCCAATCTCTTCTTCAATGACTACTTTGATCTTGGCTTCTGAACCTGTGCCCAGACTGATTGCTATTTCATAGCTGCCAAGGTGATGCAATGGCTCATCTAGCCCAACCCTTTTCTTGTCAATTTCGAAATCGACAAGTTGAGAGAGTTCACCAGCGATGTCGGCACTGGTAACAGCACCATGTAGGCGACCTTTGACACCTGCCCGAACCTTGAAGTGCAGCTCTTTTCCCTCCAAACGTTCAATCAGTTCACCTATTTCCTCTTGCTGACGAACTTGGCGTTGTGCCCTCTCCTCAGATCGAGTCTTGGCGACTTTGATAGCCGCAGGTGTTGCCGGCACAGCTAGACCTTGAGGGAAGAGAAAGTTTCTAGCATAGCCATCGGCTACTTCGCTTATCTCTCCTTTTTTGCCCTTAACTGATACGTCCTGCAGAAAAACAACCTTCATTCTCTTACCTCGACTTTGCTCCTGAACTTATTTGATACCTTCTGTTCTAGCTATTCTAGCCAAAACTTAACGGGTTTGCCCTGAATGTGTAAATAAGCTGCTGTCAGAAATTGACTGTCTTGGTCAAGCAAAGATAGCTTGGTAATTATCAAACCAACGTGGATGCCAAGACAGCTCTTCACGCTCTATTTTACAATCTCCGGCTCTCGATTTCTAATTCTCGTTCGCCCAAAACTCAGCCTGTCGACAAAAAACCTCAAGTCTGGTTGATATTCCTGGTTTGGCTGTTTATTCATCACTTCTGCTATCAGGCCACCATTCTGGAAATACCCAAGTATGTCATGAATGCCTGGCAAAATCCTCCTTAACCTTGGCTAGTGCTTCCGGTTCGCCGAGAAGGTCAGCCACCGTCATGGCCAGAGCTTTGGCTGCATCCAGTAGCCCTTCATGTCCTGCCTCAGAGGCAGCAGCTAGGGCAAAGTCCACTGAGTGGAGTGATACGCCGGGAGGTGCAATAGCAACCGTAGGGTGAATAGAAGGTACAACTTGGCTGACATTGCCCATGTCGGTGCTGCCAAAACCAAAGTGCATCTCAAACGGGACTATCTTGCGGCCTAGAAATTCTAAGTTTTGCGAGAAGAGTTGGGCCAACGACAAGTTGTTTTTCATTGGAGAGTAGGCCGCTTCTCCCCACTTGTGGTCCAACCGGGCGCCTGTAGCTAGTGACGCTCCAGCGAAACAATTCAGAACCTTCTCTTTTAGTTCATCAAGGTAAGCGTTGTCAAGAGCACGGACCAATAATTTGGCTGCAGAGTAGGCCGGCACTATATTGGCGGCTTCACCCCCGTGGGTGATTATGCCATGAATACGAGCTTTATCTTTGATATGTTGGCGCAGCGAGTTCAAGCCATTGAAAGCCAAAATCATGGCTTCCAGAGCATTTACTCCTTGCTCAGGATGGGCAGCAGCATGAGCTGCCCTACC
>JACNFS010000101.1:0-10244 GCA_014384515.1 Dehalococcoidia bacterium
TAGCGTCATTTCTTGGGAGACATCTTGCGCACACTGTTTGACTTGCACTTGGGGCAGACCCTCTCCCTGATTTCCCGCTTGGGGTCTACCGGCACTGTATACTCATATCCGCAATGAAGACACTTTAATGATTCTGCCACTGTTCCATATACCCCCGTTGGCTTGCTATCCTTGTTTGTCTACTCCTGCTCATCTTCGGTTGGCTCTTCGGCGATTGCTTCTTCGGAAGCAAGTACCTTCCTGGTATGCTCTATTTCATCTGGGGTGACTTTCTGCCGCATATCTTCAAGGTCGCGCATGATGTGGGCGAACCTGGGGCCCTCGGCGGCGCTAATCCACTCCAGTTGGAGCCGTTCCGGCCTGATGCCCAGTTTGTCCATACGATCCCATAACTTGTCTGCTCGCCTCATTGTCCAGTGATTGGCGCTGATGTAGTGGCAGTCTCCTATATGACACCCAGAGAGCAACACTAGCGGAGCACCGAGCTTGAAAGCGTGCCATATGAACCTAGCGTCCACTCGTGCACTGCACATTGTACGGATGAAGCGGTTGTTGGGAGGATACTGCAATCTTGATACACCAGCGACGTCACCAGCGGCATAGCTGCACCAGTTACACAGAAAGGATATGATCTTTTTCTCAGGCTCTTCTCCCAGGGCAGCATTTATCTGGGCCAGTATCAGATCATCCTCGAAGTGTTGAATCGTTATGGCTTGGAAGCGGCATTCCGCGGCACAGGCACCACAACCGGCACATGCGGCTGTAATGACATGTGCCCCGGTCTTGGCCTTGACGTCTACCTCAATTGCTCCAAACGGGCATACCCGGGCGCACACACCGCAGGATGTACATTTCTCGAGGTCCACCACCGCTTTGATTGCATCGGCTCGTGCGGTGCCTGAACTTAATAGAATCGAACTCCTAGCTACGGCTGCGCCGGCCTGAGTAACGCTGTCTTTTATATCTTTGGGGGACTCAACAGAGCCAGCGAAGAATATGCCAGGTGTGGGCGCATCCACAGGCCTCAACTTGGGATGTGCCTCCATTACAAATCCATCCGCGGTTTGAGAGACATTTATCATGGTGGTAAGATGTTTCAAGTCCTCGCTTGGCTGCAATCCTACCGACAGTACTACCATGTCCAGCTCATGTTCTTCCACCCTGGATGTGGTGGTGTTTTCCACCCTGAGCCTGAGGTTCTTGGTCTCGGGATCTTCAGTCACTTCGCCTGGTAGACCCCGAATATAGCGCACGCCCACCTCTTTGGAACGCCGGAACAGGTCCTCAAATCCCTTGCCATAGGCACGAATATCCATGTAGAAAACATAGACTTCGGTATCAGGATAGTGCTCATTTATGAGGAGACTATCCTTGATCGTGTTCATGCAACACACATTGGAGCAGTAAGGGTTCCCCCGGTTTTCAGTCCGTGAGCCTACGCACTGAATGAAACCAATGCGTTTTGGAGGCTGAAGGTCAGATGGCCGCACCAGTCTACCCTCAGTGGGGCCGCCGCCACATATTAGCCTTTCGAACTCTATGGTAGTGATAACATTCTCAAAACGAGTATAGCCGTATTCGTCCAAAGCAGTAGGGTCGTAAATATCCATGCCTGTGGCGGCGATAATCACACCGACATCGATTTCTACCAACTCATCCTGCATATTTAACTCAATGCATTCCTTTTCGCAAACATCAATGCACTTGCCACACGTTATGGGGTTGTTTCCTAAGCAGTGCTCCATGTCGATAAGATAGGAAGATGGCACTGCCTGAGGAAACGGAATATAGGCAGCTTTGCGTGAAGAAAAGCCTTGTTGGAACTCATCAGGCAGAACTACGGGGCATACTTCAACGCACTTCCCACAGAGGTTACATTCCGTCTCATCCACGTATCGAGCCTTCTTTCGTACACACACCTTGAAATTCCCTACATGTCCGGATATTTCCTCTACCTCGCTATAGGCCATGAGCTTGATACGAGGATGCCGTCCCACATCCATCATCTTGGGCCCCAGCACACATATTGAGCAGTCCATGGTGGGGAAAGTCTTATCCAGTCGGGCCATAATCCCCCCAACGGATGGTTGTTTCTCCACCAGATAGACCTGATGGCCAGCATCAGCCAGGTCGAGAGCCGCCTGAATGCCAGCTACTCCTCCACCTATCACCAGAGCGGCATCGGTGATCGGTATCGTTGTATCCTCGTGCGGCTGAAGGAGCCGTGCTTTAGTGACAGCTATTTTGACGATATCTTTGGCTTTCTCGGTTGCCGCTTCCCTATCATGTAAGTGTACCCAGCTGCACTGCTCCCTGATGTTAGCCATCTCCAGGAGGTATGGGTTAAGCCCGGCTTCGGCAACGCAATTGCGAAAAGTTGGCTCGTGCATCCTGGGAGTGCAGGAGGCTACAACCACGCGGTTAAGATTGTACTCACGAATATATCTTTTTATTTCCTCCTGGCCAGGATCAGCGCAAGTGTATTTGTTTCCAACCGAGACCACAACCCCAGGAAGCTCTTCTGCCGATTTCCTCACCTGCTCACAATCAACGGAACCCGCTATATTGAGCCCGCAGTCACAGACAAAAACGCCTATCCTGGGTTCGTCTTGTATCAACTAGCTTACCTCCTGTGGCAACAACGATTGAGCCGCGAGATCGAATATGTCCTGAATCTCAATCTGGCATATGCTATCATTCTCTGTAGTCTCCTGGGCACACTTGAGATGTATCTGGCATTTGGGACAGGCGGTAACCAGTATATCAGCTCCAGTAGCTCCCGCTTGGTCCAAACGCTCTTTCTGTATTTGTTTGTTTACTGAACCGCAGTGTACCCACGGATTAGCGCCGCAACACAGCGCCTTCTCCCGATTATCAGCCATTTCTACTAGTTCCAGACCGTCCATCGAGTGCAGTATGCCACGCGGCTGGTCAAATATCCTTGAATACCTCCCCAGTGTACACGGGTCGTGATAGGTCACCTTTTGCTTAAGTTCACCCAAAGCCAATTGACCATTCTCAATTAGCGGGGTTATTACCTCAGTCATATGCATAACGCTAATATCCCAGTTTTCCAAAAACTTGGGGTAGTCTACCTTGAGCGTATAGTAGCATTCAGGGCAATTGGTGATAATATTCTTGATACCTCGCCTGCTCAACTCATACACGTTGGCTTCGGCCAGAGCCAGGAAACCTTCCATGTCTCCCAGTAGAAGCAAGTCGCGTCCACAGCAACGTTCATTAGCGAGGAGGGTAAACGGTATCTGAGCACGGTTCAGTAGTCTGAGTGCTCCCTTTGACCCTTCAACCATTTTCACACCCAACTCGTTGAATAGGATATCAAAGTAGGGGGCGCAGCCCGTGAAGAAGACCGTATCACTGTGCTTATGTATTTGAATGTCTTCTGGAAGCCAGTTCAGTCGATTCTGTTTGATCTCTCTGTGAGCCATCATATTCATAATCGCCTGAGGTATTCCACCATGACTGTAACGTATTTCAGTTCCCTCCGCTAACGCCTTGTATCTCAAGTACCGGATGAAATCGGTGAATTCTACATTGTAATTGCAACGCTCCATACACATATTGCAATTAATGCAAGACCAAATTCTCTCGTCCGTGGGGGCGCGTCCATTTTGCATCAGCGCTCCCTGTACGATAAGGCGAGGGTTAAACTCCGGATCGTACCGCGCCACAGGACAAACCACAGTGCATTTACCACAATCCAGGCAGAGACGTATCCTCGTACTGTCTATGACACTTCGCCAATCGAACACTTAAATGTACCTCAATATCAAGTCAAGGACGGGCTAGAGTTTCAATCTTTTCGGCGGGCCTGGAACGTATAAGCTTGGACCGCCTGGAAGGCGGTATTTGCTCAATTTCCTCTATTAACTTCGTTATTTGGCCAACAAATTGATGGCCATCAAACGCAGGCAGTTGAACCAGAGCCAGCCTATGTTTCCATACTCCCAGCATTTCTAGGATTCTCTGGGTCTTTTCGTATTCGTTAATGATGTATTCACTGGCGGCACCAAAATGGCACTTGCCTGGCTCACAGCCCAACAGCATCACCCCCTCCGCGCCAAAATCGAAAGCCTTGAGTATTAGACCCATGTGTATCCTCGATAGGCAGTTTACCTTGACTACCTTTACCGATGCAGGGTAGTGAAGTCCCAAATTGGTTGCTGTTTCAATGCAACTCCAGCCATCCCAGTTACAGGCGAAAACCAATACTTCAGGATACAATTTACCCATTACACCTCACGTGGCATTTGACCTGGATGAAGCAAAGAACGCAATGTAGAGATTATTTGCTTATCACTTTGGAGCGGCTGAGTTATGGCACCTACAGCGCAACTTGTCACGCATGCTCCACAACCGAGGCATAGGGCTTCATCAATATAGGCACACATTGTCCCATCTTCATGCTGTCTCATCTCTATGTAGGGACATATATCGGCGCAGTTACCGCAGCCGCGGCACAGTTTGCTGTCGATATTTACCGCCATGGCCCGAGGGCTTATGCTTGCCTGGCCCAGATAGGTTGAGACCCGGGCTGCTGTGGCTAGTCCACGTAGAGCCTGGTCATTTGGCAATTCAGCGCCATCAGGCGGTAGCAGGAATATGCCGGCTGTCTCCTTAATAGTCATCTCTCGGAGAAGTTGACCAGCCTCACTGGAGGCAAAACCTGACTTGCTTGTTCGGGATATGATTCTGCCTAGAAGGCCGTTACCGGAGGTTGTGTCGAGCAGAGGAGATGCTCCCTTATTTAACTCCCCTATATCTACCAGCACTGCACCGGTGGTTACGCATTCGACTTGAGAGCCATATTCCAGCTCAGCTTCATAATTCCCCGGAGAGCCATGGAATTTCAAGGCATCAGGCCAGGGCTTAATTGTTATGTTCTTCTCTTGGAGTTGCTCAAGCACCGGTGGCATTGTTTCACGAGGCTCTTGATGACCTTGCTCTAATTCCTGTCGAGCCACAAGCTCGACCTGGTAGCCTCGAGAAGCTAAGGCTCTTGCTGCAGTAACACTGGCAAGACCTGCGCCAATAATGAGAGCGCTCGGTAAGATAGGCTTTTTGCCGGGAGCCATTACTGGAGCTAACCTGGCACGGGTAAACCCCGACGAGATTATCTGCACTGCTTTGCGCGTGGCACCCTTGGGATCATCCATATGTGCCCAGGCACATTGTTCTCGAATGTTAACAAACTCCACAATCGTGTTGCGAGGCAAAACAAGGTGTTGATTCAAATATTGTTGGCACATTCTTCGTCTGTCAGTGCAACTGTAGCATATCTGCTCCAGATTACAGCACCTGCAGGCTGCAAGTACCACAGTATCCAATTGCAATTCAGCCACTTGGTCTGCTATTTCCTTAGCTCCTGCTTCGGTACAAGCCTGGGCAACCTCGTGAATGCAAGTTACTCCAGGAAAATATGACAGTTTCCTGGCCACAGTTCTAAAATTCACAACTGAGCTGATGCTACCGCCGCAGCGGCACAAGAATACACCTATGCCCTTGCTGCCTGCAGATTGCTGTAAGGCACGAAGAGGGTGGCCTAGGTCTGTGTCCAGTTCCATAAGGTCTTGGCCCCGGGTTTCCTCCGCTTCCTTTGGTTTGATCTCAATAACAGCCTCCAGTGCCATTGCCATAGCCTTAGTAAGTTGGCTGGCCAACTCGCCATTGCTGCCAGGAGAAACCGTATGAAGACCCTCTATGGTGGCCTCCTGGCCGGCCTTGCCGCCACGGGTATTGCTTCTCAAAACACCAGAAGGAAATCTGAGTATGGTCTGCGCTCCTACCTCGAAATGCCTAACGCTATCATTATGGAAAACTGCATCCAGTTCGCATACCCTGGCACACTCCATGCATTGACTGCATAAGGCACAGTCGAGGCAACGCCGGGCCTCCCTTTGTGCCGCCTTTGCTGATAGTCCGGTGGTCGTTTCCTCGAAACTGTTGAGCCTCTTTTGGAGCCGAATAGTCGGCATTGTGGCTCGTTTGTAGGGTGTTGCCTCTTTTGTCTCAATATCAATCTCCGCAGTCTTTGGTGGTTCGAGACTACGCCCTGTCTCAAGGTCGCGTCCTTGAATATATCTATCTATCGATTCCGCTGCCCTGAGCCCTGCAGCCATAGCTTCCACAACATTGCTGGGTCCAGTAATGCAGTCACCACCGGCAAAGACCCCGGGGATACTGGTTTCAAGCGTTAGAGGATTTGCTCGAATAACACCAGTCTTGCTATCAACTGCCAGACCTTCCATATTCAACTGTAGCGCATCAGGCGACTGGCCTACAGCCACTACCACGTGGTCAGCATCTATCACGAAGTCCGTGCCTGGTATGCGCTTCGGCCTATACCGCCCGTTGGGCATAATCTCCTCAGTCAGTTCTGTTCGCTGACAATGTATGCCAGTGACCTTGGCTCCGTCTCCCAAGATTTCCACAGGTGCGGCACAATATTCTATCGATACTCCTTCCTGCAATGCTTCCTCCACCTCTTCTATGGCAGCAGTTAACTCCTCCGGAATAGTCCAGCTGAGTATCTTAACTGCGCCTTTGTTTTTTCTTATTGCGGCCCTGGCAGAGTCTACGGCGGTATTTCCATCGCCGATGATCACTATATTCGAGCCCACGAAGGTATCTACCATCAGGTTCAAAGTCAGCAGTAGCGAAATGCAATCAACAACTCCGTCAAGTTCCTCGCCTGCTATGTTAAGCTTATTATTTCGCTGAGCACCTATGGATAGGAAAAATGCTCGGTAGCTACGCTCTTTAAGGTATGCAAAGTTCACATCACGTCCTACAGTTATTCCTGTCCTTATGTCTATCCCCAGATTCTTAACGGCTTCGATTTCCCTCTCTCGCACTTCTCGGGGAAGCCGGAATCGAGGGATGCCTGTAGCCAACATCCCGCCAATGACTCCGTGAGACTCAAACACTGTGGGGGAGTATCCCAGACGTGCAAGTTCCCAGGCAGCGGTCAGTCCTGCGGGGCCACTACCTACTATGGCTATCTTTTCTTCTCGAGATCTGGGCGGAAACTTATGCCTGTACACAGTCCCACCGGGAGCATTATCCGCAGCATAGCGATGAAGTGCGCGTATGAATACTGGACTGTCAAGCTCAGCCCGCTTGCAGTTATTCTCACAGGGCTGTCTGCAAACGCGACCCAATATCCCGCTGAGAGGTGCTGCTTCATTGATTAGTGCCAGAGCCTTGTCAGTTTTGCCACTCGCCAGCAGTGAAACAAACCCCTGCACGTTGATGCCGAGGGGGCATGCCACATGGCAAGGGGCAAACCCATCCTTATCTATCACATATGCTGAGGGAACAGCCTTTGGTCCGAGGAGTGGTGTGTGGATAGCGCTATGCGTAATCCTTTGGCCGCGCAACAGAGAGGTTACCCTCGCCGAGCATTCAACTTGACAACGACCGCAAGCGGTGCAGAGGTCCTCACGAATGTAGCGGGGACGCTGTACCACTCGTATCTTGAAATCATCCTTCTTGCCCTCTATAGATTCTACTTCTGCATTACTATACAGTGTTATCAAAGGATGACTTGTCATCCGTAGTAGAAGGGGCCAGAGGAAACGTTGGTCTGGAGAAGAGTTGTCTGATACGCCACCGGCAGCGCCATCCCAACCCAATGCCACCGAGTTTGTGATGATCTTAACTTCAACCCCCATCTGGGCCAAAGTGAGCGCTGTTTGTATCGCAGCAACGGTGCTACCAATGACGGCAGCGCCTTGAGAGACGCTGGGATCAGACTTCGGTGCCATGTTCAATGTCATAACTATAGCCTAGCTCGAAGGCCTTCATGTTGAAATCTTCGGTTCCTGCCGGTACGGAGTCCAGGATGGCCTTCTTAAGAGCTTCGCACGATACTATGTCGCTTCTTGCTGCTAGAAATCCAAGCATGATGATATTCGCCACTACCGGGCGTCCTAAATCCTGGGCCATACGGCTGGCTGGGATTGAGAGAGGCTTCGGGTTCTGGGATGGGTCAATTCTCACCAAATCTGAATCGACAATTAGTAGCGTTTCTGGTGACGCATTTCGCCCATACTCAGCGTAGGCATCCTGGGATAAGATGATTTGCACCTGAGGGCTTACGACATAGGGGTAATCTATGGGGACATCGCTGACTATCACCTCAGCACGGCAAGAGCCACCACGAGACTCGGGTCCGTAGCTTTGCGTAAGCGCGGCGAACCCTTTGTCAAATATCGAAGCAGCTTTGCCGACGATGGTGCCTGACAGCACAATGCCTTGGCCACCAAACCCAGCTACTCTGATTTCTTTCCTCTCCATTTGCCTCAAAATTAGCTAACCCGGAAGAACCAGGCTACTTTGCGCTTGGCTATACCTTCGCCCTGGCCTTGGCTTTCTCCTGTGCCTTGCTAGATACCTCACGGAGATGGTCCCAAAGCGTGGGGCGCTGCACATCAACAAACTTACCCACCAAAATAGGTCCATTCAACTCTAGGTCTGCATCCCTGGGATCTGCGCCATTTCGTATTACACTTTTTTCTTGATAGTAATGCATGGAATCCAGTCCCTCCGGCTCCTTATTCATACGACCGTACACCACGGGGCAGGGGGCGATCACCTCTATGAAGCTGAAGCCTGGTTTGGTCATAGCTTCAGCAATAGCTTTCTCCAGTTGACGTATCTGCAGTACTGTCCACCGAGCTACGTAGGACGCGCCACTGGCGGATACCAGGTAGGGCAAGTTGAAAGGGGATTCGAAATTGCCGTAAGGAGTGGTAGTGGTGCGAGCTTCGAGGGGCGCGGTAGGTCCAACCTGTCCGCCAGTCATACCATAGTTGAAGTTGTTCACACAAATTACAGTCATATCGATGTTACGGCGCGCAGCATGTATCAAGTGATTGCCGCCTATCGCTACCAAGTCCCCGTCTCCGGAGAATACCACTACATTTAGCTCTGGATTTGCCAGTATCAAGCCGGTGGCAAATGGAATGGCACGGCCATGAGTGGTATGAAAGGAGTCGAGCTTAACGTATCCAGCTACCCTACCAGTGCAGCCTATTCCTGAAACCACCGCTATCCTATCGGGGTCCATTTCCTCGCGGTCAATGGCCCTGAGAAAACAGCCTGCCACTGGCCCAATGCCACACCCAGAGCACCATATGTGGGGTAGTCTATCTTGTCTCAGGTATTTCTCGATCGACGGCTCTTCTACATTCATAGCATCAATCACCGTGCTGCCTCCCGTATCGCCTCGAGAATAGTCTCGGGCAAGTGCACACCTCCGCCCATGTGAGGGACAAGCATCGTTCTAGCTTTACCTCCAGCGCACCTTTCCACCTCCAGCACAATCTGGCCATAGTTTATCTCCGGGACTACAAATGCCCCAGCTTGCAACGAGAGTTCCCTGACACGCTCTTCGGGAAAGGGCCATACTGTTATCAATTGCAGTAGTCCTGCCCGAATCCCCTCATCTCGCGCTAATTTTACCGCGAATTGGGCAATACGCGTGGTGATTCCGTAGGCACAGACTATGATGTCTGCATCCTCAACTTGAGTCTCTTTGTATCTTATTATGTCGTCTCTGTTGAGTCGTATTTTGTCTACTAAACGACGTATCAGCCGATCCTGGGCATCAGCAGTCATTACTGGATAGCCCCTTTCATCGTGGGTGAGACCGGTAACGTGGAAACGGTACCCTTCCCCCGCCACAGCCATAGGTGGGACAAGACCCATATCAGTTTTGTAAGGCAAGTATTCCTCTGGTGCTACCTCGGGTCGCCGTCGATTTACGAGGCTTTCCGGCGCTACGTGCGGTATGACCACCTTCTCACTCATATGGCCCACAACCTCGTCAGACATGATTAGCACGGGAACACGGTATTTCTCTGAGAGGTCAAAAGCCGTTATGGTAAGGTCGAATATATCCTGTGGGGAGATTGGCACCAAGGCGATTATCTCATAGCTCCCATGGGAGCCCCAACGAGCCTGCATCATGTCCTGTTGCCCCACCAAGGTCGGTAACCCGGTCGACGGCCCGGCTCGCTGAATGTTGACCAGTACGCAGGGAGTCTCCAGCATCACCCCTAGCCCGAGGTTTTCCATCATCAAACTGAATCCCGGCCCAGAGGTAGAAGTCATGGCTTTCACGCCAGCCCAGGATGCACCAAGCACAGCATTCATGGAAGCGAGTTCGTCCTCCATCTGGATGTAGATACCGCCAACTTGAGGGAGCCGTGCACTCATTC
>JACNFS010000101.1:11186-15090 GCA_014384515.1 Dehalococcoidia bacterium
CTCGTAGGCAAGCAAGGAGTTCAGCGCTGACTTACAGCTGCGTTCGCGAACTGTGCTAGTGATCGTAACAGGCTGGTATGAAAAGCAAGGGATGAGCCTAAGGCAATAACCATCATTTTGTTACCCAGCCGGGTGTTTTGGCTTTGGCGGGGGAGTCATAGCCAGGGATATAGGGCTTAATGTCCAGTACCGGTGTTCCATCTACAGCATCAAGACCCATAACCTTAAGCACATTGTCCCGACGTTCTAACAACTTGACAGTGCTTACTCCTATCGGATTGGGATGTGCCGGACTGCGAGTAGCCAGGACGCCAACCAGGGGCAGATCCTGCCTGCCTCTGGGATGCACTCTCATCACTAGGCGCCGCGAAGGTGATACCTTATGCATCCAGTAGAGGACGATAATATGCGAGACCTCTTCTATTCGGCTTAATGCTTCCTTCAGGTCCTCGTTTACCACTATCTCACAGACAGCTGTTTGCCAATCGTCTGTGCCCGGCTCTTTGATACTATTCTTAACAACGCCAATTGGCGTTAAACTCATATCCATCGTCCTCGTTAACATAACTGTTCTCCAGGGGAGTTTGGTGACCCCACATGAAATAGATTGGCCAGGAGAACCCGTGCGTTTGTAGATGTGCCTAGGCGCCAATTTCAGGCATATCTAGAGGCCTTAGTGTCAACAGTTTCTTGGCGATGTCAGGGTATTTGGCAATAAAAAGCAATTCATCTTCGACAAGTGGCTTCTGTGCTGCGACATTAGCATATCTCACCAGCGTCAGAATCCTCTCAGCCTCGTCAGAATCTGCAAACGATACCTCCATCTTACCCATTATATGCCTGAAGCCGGATACTCCTCCATATTCACCGGAGCATATTTCCCTGCCAGTCTCCACAAGGTCTGGTTCACCTCTTCCTAGCTCAGTATAGTCATACAACTCGTAATTGTGCGGGTCTTTCAATACCCCATCAGCATGAATACCAGAGGCATGGGCAAATGCGTTCTCGCCAACACCTGGCTGGTTTATGGGAAGTGGAACCCCGAAAGCATAACTGCCGAATTTGGCTATCTTCCACGCCTTTGATAAGTCAATTGGTCTTCCCAGTTGATATTCGTCTCCAGAACCCTTGGATTTAAGTACTGCCAGAAGCGTAGCCACAAGGTCAGCATTGCCAGCCCTTTCCCCGATACCGTTCACAGTGGTATTAATGTAGGCATCCTGCCCACCATCTATGGCGCCTTTAGCTCCAGCAATAGAATTTGCCACGGCCATTCCTAGATCATTATGACAGTGAAGCTCAATGGCTATAGCTACATTCTCAGCTAGCGCTTTTACGGTCTCGTATATAGTGAAAGGATTATCATAACCAAGGGTGTCACAGTATCTGAACCTGTCAGCGCCGTGTGCCTTGGCTTCTGAAGCGAACTTAACCAGGAAATCTAACTCCGTCCTGGAGGCATCTTCAGCATTTACGCCTATAGTCTCAGCTCCTAGTGAGCGAGCAGCTTCTATAGCATCAACCATTGTTTGCAGGATGTCATCTTTTGTCTTTCTCCCTTGAAACTTGCCCTGAATCATTTGCTCAGAGGTAGAGATTGAGAGGTTAAGGTGTTTTAGCTTTGGCACAAGCTGAAAAGCCGTTTTCACATCACCTGCTGTTGCTCTTATCCACCCACCCAGGTGAATGGGTTTCAAAACGCCCATTTCAGCCAATTCCTCATTTGCTTCAAGGTAAAATGCCTCATGTTTAGTGGTGGGGAAGCCGAACTCAGACTGAAAAACACCCATCTCATTTAGATAGATATTTATCATTGTCTTTTCGAGTTTTGATAAGCCCAGCCTGGCCGTCTGAACCCCATCTCGATTGGTTACATCAATTATATAAATCTTGCCCATCACACCCCCTTTTTATGAACTAATTGGCGGTAGCAATTAATCACATTGGTCTGTGTTTCCGCGGACTGCACATCTGTCTCGGTGGGAAAAGCGTCCCTGGAGGGATTCGAACCCACGACCCGCTGCTTAGAAGGCAGCCGCTCTGTCCACTGAGCTACAGGGACACAGCTTGAGTGTAGCACAGGGAAAATTAACTAGCAAGAACTCGAAAGGCAGCCCACTCCAATAGTGGCTATATCCCGGACATGGCAGAAGTAGCGAGCGTATCAGTAGCGGGCAAAGCTAGCTCTTGTGGGCAGTATCAACGTGCTCTTGCCAGCAGGCGACATGTACATACACCGCACAACGCGCACAGTAATAGAGTTTCGTTCTAGCCTCTTTACGACAGACTGGACATTTCATGTCTGTTTCCTCATTCAGCTACGTGCTGCTCGCTTAGTCTGAGTCACACATAGACCACTTACTTGTCCCCTTCCTTGTGGCTGCCTTTATCTTCCTTCTTGTCCTGCTTGACCGTGTTCTCAGGCCCACCTTTGTGTTCCGCCTTGGTCTCCTTGACACTGCTCTGAGTCTCGCCTTTTCTTGCATTGTCCGTAACATAGAACCCAGAGCCTTTGAAAATTATCGGTACTGGGGAGAAAAGTCGCTGAGCCCCGTTCCGACATTCAGGGCACATAACTACAGCTTCATCGCTGAAACTTTGCTTCAGCTCGAACTTCAAGTTGCACTTCGGACATAAGTACTGATAAGTGGGCACGCTATACCTCCTGGTCGGTATGAGAGAAAAACACTACCATGATACGCTCTCACGAACTACCGCCGATTAAGAAATTAGCAGTCTCATTCCTCGACTGCTAATTTTACTGCAAGGATGGTTTGTTAGTCAAGTCGTGAACATGGGGTATTTGCTTCACACCCTCCTGGTGCTATGATATACTACTGTGGCAAACGGTACAAAGGCAGAAGCTGCTCACTTTCGAAAGCCACGCGCGGCCATATTTTAGCTTTTTATAACCGGATGTCGTAGGGTTGAGTCTTATCTTCAATGGGCTCGTAGCTCAGTGGCAGAGCGCCCGGCTCATAACCGGTTGATCGCAGGTTCGAATCCTGCCGAGCCCAGATTCCTTTTCTTGAGTCTGTAGACTTCACTTTGGCTAGACTGTTAATTGGCCTGAGAAACAAGTTTAACCTCTCTCTCGGAGATATCTGAAGGCGGACGCAGCGGCGGTAGCGCCATCGCCGACTGCGCTGGCTATCTGGCGAACTGAGTTCTTGCGGATGTCACCGACGGCGAAGATGCCAGGAACTGAGGTAGCCATCAACTCATCAGTCACAATGTGCCCTGTTTCGTCAAGGTCTACCATGCGCCCGAAGGACTGGCTATTAGGTTTAAGTCCTATGGCAACGAAGACGCCAGCCAGCGGCAGGGCAGAGATTTCACCTGTTTTCACATTGCGTAGCCTGACACCGCTTACTACTGTCTCCCCGCTGATATCCTCGACTACTGTATCCCAGATGAACTTCAGTTTGGGTTCGGTGAAGGCCTTCTGCTGGAGAATCTGGCCTGCTCGGAGCTGATCTCGCCGATGTATTACATAGACGTTGCCAGCATGGTGGCTTAACTCCAAGGCATCAGTGATGGCAGTATCGCCCCCTCCCACTACTGCTACATCACGGTCACGGAAAAGGAAGCCGTCGCAGGTGGCACAATAGGATACGCCGTGGCCCAAGAGCTTCTCCTCGCCAGCGACGCCCAGTTTAACATACTCCGAGCCGGCAGCGATGATTACTGCCCCAGCCTCAAAATCAGCATCGGAGGTAAGGACGCCATAGGCACGTCCCGCCTTAAGGCCTGTGACTTCAGCGCTGGCGGTTTCCAGCCCATATTTCGTTGCCTGCTGATGCATGAGTGATGCCAGCTCAAAGCCAGAGATGCCCTCGGGAAAGCCAGGGTAATTATCCACCCGCTGAGCATTCACTATCTGGCCACCGAACATGCCACGTTC
>JACNFS010000148.1 GCA_014384515.1 Dehalococcoidia bacterium
GGGCAAGCTCCGCTTGGGAGTGATTGCCGGGGACATCGAGACCACCCGCGATTCGGAACGGCTGGAGAAGTATCAGCTTCCTGTAGTCCAACTGACTACGGGCACTGCCTGCCATCTCGATGCCAACATGATTTCCTCCGCCCTGCCCCACCTCGACCTAAGCCGCATCGACATCCTGATCATCGAAAACGTGGGTAACCTTGTCTGCCCCGCGGAGTTCAAGGTGGGGGAGGACGACAAGGTCATGATGCTCAGCGTAACCGAGGGGGATGAAAAGCCCCTCAAGTACCCGCTGATGTTCCGCGAGTCGGCGCTACTGCTTATCAACAAGATCGACCTGCTGCAGCATACCAATTTCAATCTGGAGGAGGCAAAGGCCAACGCACGAAGGGTCAACCCCAACCTGGAGATCATCGATATTTCCTGTACCACGGGTGAGGGAATCCCGAACTGGATATCGTGGCTTAGCCAGCGCTACCAAAGGAGGTTCAGGAACCCGAGACGTGCATGAGATGGCTATCGCCCACAGCCTGATCAAGATCGCCATTGCTGCAGCTGAGAAAGAGGGCGCCCGAAGGATTACCAGAGTCAACGTGGTAGCGGGGGAACTGAGGGGGATTGTCCCTACGCAGTTTACCTTCTGTTTTAGCCTGATGGCAGAGAATACCATTGCCAGCGGCGCCTATCTTGGGCTGGAGATAACACCAGTAACGGCGAAATGCAAAAACTGCGGTGAGAGCTTTGTCGTGGAGGACTACCGCTATGTGTGCCCCAAATGCCAGGGCGAAGACGTCCAAACCGTAGGTGGAACAGAGCTTCGATTAAGAGACATTGAAGTAGAATAACAAGTTCGAAAGGAGGAAAACCATGACCAAGGCAATCTATGACAAGTTGGCTGATAAGCTAAGCTCGCTAGGGGGATCGATCCCTGCCCTGAAGTGCAGGGAGTTCTTCGACCTGGTGGAGGAGCTTTTTACCCCTGAGGAGGCCGAACTGGCGATTAAGATGCCCCCGAATACCGTTTCGGCAGACATCCTAGCTAAGGACATCGATGGCGACGCCAAGGAGGTGGAGAGCCTTCTGGAAACCATGATCGATAAGGGACTGGTCCTCAGTCGCGACCACGGCGAGGTGAGAATCTACAGTCTGATGGTGCTTGTCCCCGGTATCTTCGAAATGCAGTTCATGAAGGGGGAAGTGAACGACCGCACTAGAAAGCTGGCCCGCCTCTTTGAGGACTACTTCAACGTAGCCAACCAGCACATGGCAGCTGCCCCCACGGGCTTTACTGCTTTCCCTTTTGCCAGGGTGATCCCGGTAGAGGAGGAGATTCCCGCAGGCGTTGAGATTCATCCTTACGACAGAGTCTCGGAGTATATCTCCCAGGCTGACTACATAGCGGTTAGCATCTGCTATTGCCGGCATCATGGTGAGCTGCTGGGCAACCCCTGCGACAAGCCCAAGGATGTGTGCATGAGCTTTGGCCCCAACGCCAAGTTTCTCGACGAGCGCGGCTTCGGCAGACGGGTGTCCAGAGAGGAGGCGCTCGACATCCTCGACCGTTCCGAGGAGGCAGGGCTCGTACATTGCTCCAGCAACATCGGCAAGTACATCGACTTCATCTGCAACTGCTGCGGCTGTCACTGCGGCATTCTTCAGAGCATCAAGAATGCAGCCATTCCCAGCATGGCAGCCGTTTCCGGCTTCATCATGACCGTCGATGAGCAGGAGTGCGTGGCATGTGAGGCCTGCGTGGACATGTGCCAGATGGACGCCCTCACTATGGAGGGAGACACAGTTGTGCGGTCTCGTGAGCGCTGCATCGGGTGCGGGATATGCATGTCGGTCTGCCCCACAGACGCGCTGAAGCTGGAACCAAGGGAGGGAGCGCCAGTGCCGCCTCTTAACCGGCAGGAGTTTAATGTAGCTATGATGTCTTCCCTGAGTCAGAACAGGTGACACCGGATACCGAGGCGATGTCGTAGGAGGGTGTCTAGCAAGTCTGTTTTCTGTCATTCTGAGCCGTGCGGGGGAAGGGCTCAAAGTGATAATTTACGGTTAACAAACAAACGCGCATGGGCAGATGCCCACCAACCAATCATGAAAGTAGAGGTGAAGTCTACCTCGTGAGTGTCAGGTCCCTGACCTGACATTGGTGAGCAGACTACCCGTAAGCGAGTGACCGGCACCAGACGTGATGATAGCAACCAAACATGTAGTGCGAGGCTTTAGCCTCGCCCGAAGCCAACAACGCCAGAACGGAGGCTAGAGAGTAGCTGTGACAAGCAAGAGCAAGCAAGAATGGCGGGAGACTACTTTGTCCTCCACATTGGAGCGCTTTCCTGAGAGACAAGAAGATTTCGAGACTACTTCAGGCATTCGGATTGACTCAGTTTATACCCCTGAGGACTTGAAGGGCTCTGATTATCACACATCCTTAAGCTATCCCGGCGAATATCCGTTTACCCGCGGCATTCAACCGACGATGTATCGCGGCAGGATATGGACAATGCGGCAATATGCCGGGTATGGCACAGCCGAAGAATCCAACCGCCGCTATCACTATCTCCTGGAGCAGGGGCAGACTGGCTTGAGTGTTGCTTTCGACCTGCCAACCCAGATAGGTTATGACTCCGACCACCCGTTAGCTCGGGGGGAAGTCGGCAAGGTCGGGGTGGCCATAGATACTCTCCAGGATATGGAAATCCTGTTTAAGGATATACCTTTGGGCAAGATAAGCACCTCGATGACCATTAATGCCACCGCTCCTATCCTTCTTGCCATGTATATCGCTGTAGCCAAGAAACAGGGAATTGACCTGGCCAAACTGGACGGGACGACGCAAAATGATATCCTGAAGGAATACATTGCCCGGGGGACCTATATTTTCCCGCCTCGTCCCTCAATGCGCCTCACCGCCGATATTTTCGCCTATTGCAGCCAGTGTCTTCCCCGCTGGAATACCATCA
>JACNFS010000173.1 GCA_014384515.1 Dehalococcoidia bacterium
GGGGGCTTGAAAATCGTCTTTCCAATATATACAATTACAGCTTGTTGCTATCAATTCTGTGGAAGATTTGGGGTGAGAACTTCATCAAATAAAAAATCTTAAGGAGGGACGGTGATTTGAATGCTCTTGGAAGACACTTGCTACTAGAACTGAAAAATTGCGATTTGGAGGTGCTCAATGACTTAGATTATGTTAGGGATTGTCTTCATGACGCTGCTGAACAAATCGGAGCTACTGTAGTTAATGATGCTTTCTATCGATTTAGCCCTCATGGCATAAGCGGTGTGGTAATTATCTCTGAATCCCATCTTTGCATTCATACCTGGCCAGAACACGGTTATGCCGCCGTAGATGTATTCACTTGTGGGGATTCTGTTGAGCCTGAGCGAGCTGTCAAGCCACTGGTAGAGAAGCTGGGGTCAAAGGACCCCTCTTTTATTGAGCTTAAGCGGGGTATTTTACCAGAAAGCCGGGTTGGCTGTGAGTCAAAATGAGCAACCCAGATAACCCTGACAAAAGTAAGTGGCTGCATGATGAGGTAAGTCCTGACCTCATTCAGCTCCATAGCATTAAGCGGGTAATATATTCAGGACAAACTGAGTTCCAGTCCATAGACATTGTTGATACCGGAAGCTTCGGCGTTTGTCTCGTGCTGGATGGTAAGATTCAGTCCAGCGAGGCAGATGAGTTCATTTATCATGAGGCTCTGGTCCATCCTGCAATGCTCAGCCATCCACATCCGGAGACGATCCTTGTTGCTGGGGGTGGCGAGGGAGCTACTTTGCGCGAGGTGCTGGCTCATAACACAGTAAAAAAGGCGGTCATGGTGGATATCGATAGGCAGGTGATAGATGTCTGCCGTCGCTTCCTTTCCTCCTTCCACCAGGACTCTTTTGATGATTCGCGTGCGGCGCTTCACTTCACGGATGCCCGAAGGTACGTACAGGAAACCAATGATAGATTCGACGTTGTCATTATTGACTTGGTTGAGCCCCTCGAGGCGGGGCCGGCCTGCCTATTATATACCCAGGAGTTTTATCAGCTCCTCAGAGAAAGATTGAATCCTGAAGGTATTGTGTCCATCCAGTCTGGAGCTTCTGGCTGGACCAACCTGGAAAACTTCACTGCAATTATCAACACTCTGAAGAGTGTTTTTTCCGTAGTCTGCCCCTACCAGGTTTATGTTCCTTCCTTTGTTGACCTGTGGGGATTCTCGACAGCTTCCCAGAGAATCGACCCGGCAAAGCTGTCACCTAAGGAAGTAGACCGTAGGATTTCGACCAGGCTGTCGAGGAAGCTAAAGTCCTACGATGGTCTTACTCACCAGGCTTCATTCACCCTCCCCAAACACCTCCGCCACCAGCTAGCCAGAACGAAAAGAATCATCACTGACAAGAAACCTATTTTTACCTATTAATAGGGAAGGGCAAAACTTTATGTTAATTGCTGTCCGCAAAGCTATTTTATGACATAGCGAAGGCACAGAAATAGAAGTTTACTGAATTACGGATCTGTGCCAGGAGATTATCTTAACCTTCCCACCGTAAAGTGGTATAATATGAAGGTCACATATTGGTCTCAGTTTAGAGAGGGTTGGAATGGTTGCCCTAGAGATGATTGACCTCGGCGAGTCGATTCCCCACGTTCTAGTCAATGGTATGCGTAGTGGGGAGGCCAATGTGGTCAGGGGATTGCAAGCTATGAGTGGTGCTATAATGTGGCATCCTACACATCCAGCGATTCATCTTATCGAACTCATCGTAGATGCACGGAGTACGGATGGTGTCATTCACCCGGGATTTCTCAGTGAGGTTATGTGTTCAACTAGGGGCAATGAAGTTATCAATGACTTTACAGAATGGGGCTTCCTAGAAATGCAAATGGATGACGAATTGAACGAAATATGTGTTGCTCCAGAAATATGGGATACTTTTACTAACAGTTTGGACGAGTCAAGACCAGATATGGGCCTTCAATCAATGGGGAAACTACTTGGAATTTGTTCTTTGGCAAAGAATGTAGCGAACCGACGCCGTGTCGGCATTGGTTTTTATTCATCCGTTAAAGCTCTGGCTGTTAGATGTCGGAATCAGGGAGGGAAAATCACACCCACTGCCGCTAAAAAGGTTTTCAGTCTTGCTTGCTCCGGACACGAACGGAAATGGCTTGACATGGTATACGGAGATAAGCAGAAGGTCGAAAGCCTGCGGTTCTTTGCTGACATGACCGGCAACGACTGGGTAATAAATCCTGACGTTTTGGTTGCTCTAGAGAGGATTGTCGGACGCACCAATGAACTCCTGAGAGAAAGAGGTATTACCACATAGAACGGAAAGTCTTGAGCCATGAAACAAATGACCAGTAGACAGATAGGCCAAACCTTTCGTCAATTGGACCCTTATAAGGATATCGAGGAAGACATAACCAGATTTCGGGGAGAAGCATATCGGGAGATTTTCTATAAGGTCCGGCAGATCATATCACACCAGTTCAACAAGAAAGTCAGAAAGGGGATAAAGGGATTTTTGTTTTGGGGGGACGTAGGAACAGGCAAGACGGCAATGGCGAGGGCATTGGCCAAGGATCTCGGTTGTCCCCTCATGTTTGTTGACGGCTCTGACATAGCTAGATGGCGTTATGGCGAAAGCGAACAGCAAATCGTAGAATTATTTAGCAACCCTTCCAAGGAAAAGCGGATCGTCCTTATCGATGATGCTGAGAGTGTTTTCCCTCGCAGAGATTGGGTAAAAGGTGAAAGCTGGCATATTGCACAGAATAATGTTCTATTTCATGAATTAGATCGCATGGATACTAGCTATACTGTGGCTATACTATCCACTAATGAATTGAGCTTGATGGACAAAGCACTTCGCGATAGACTGTATCAAATCGAGTTTAGTAACCTTCCAAAAGAAACCCTGATAGAAATAACTAAGGATAGGTGTGATGACCTTATGATTCCGTGGAAGGAAGTTGTGAACCGAATCGAGAAAGACAACAAAATTAAGACAATTCGTGATGTCGAGAAGGAAGTCTTAGCATATTATGCCGAGGAGGTGAAAGAACGTTGACAGTTGTCAACGTTCTTTAAATATGGCTATCCTTATAATCATTACTGCCAACCGAGAATCTCAACAAAACATGCAGAGAACATATAAGAGAGACGCTCCAGAGCTTTTTTTAGGCAAGCCTGCATCAAATGTGTTCCTAATGAAGAACAACGGATTGTCACTTAAGTATGCTTGGACGGTAAAGGAGCGTAATCCGTTTTATGTAGATGTATATATTGCCGATGAACTTCATCCGCACCAAATTCCAGACAAAGTAAGGAGGGCAGTAGATTGGAAGAAAGAGCAAGGATTCGGCCGTTACCCGGCCTCGGAGAAAACCCTGAGGAAGGAAGGCCTTCCGAGCCATCAGGAGTTAGAGAAGATCGAATTAGACTTCTCAATGAAATTACCTCAGAAGGTCTCCAAATTCTAAAGAACAGTGAGCGTCACTTGCCAGATACCGTGGACCGACTGTCACCATCGAGTAGAAAGCAATTGGGTGACCTGATGCATCGAGGCTTGGCTGTGTGGAGAAAAGTTACACAGGAGGTCAACAGTGCCAGAAAAGCTTAGTCTGTCAGTGGAGAATATTGGTGGTCTTTATGGGACTAGACGGTTTGAGTTTAAGCCCGGATTGAATTTAGTTACCGCCCCCAATGCTGCGGGTAAAAGCTCAATTATTCACGCACTTCAAGCTTTAGTGCTCGATGAGCGAGACTTAACCACACGGGACTACTTCTTGCACTCATTTGAATCGATGGGCCGTGTGGAACTTAACATGAAAGGTCACGACTACGTGAGACGTTTGAAAGCACGTGATGGTGGTCTTTCAGTTGGCGGCGAGCCGCTTTATCCAGAAGGTCGAAAGGTGAATCTCTTTTGTATTGCCGCTGAAGACAACGAGCTTATGGACCGCGTCAAAACTGGAAAGGCCTTGCGATCAACCTTGTTGGATTTTTCTGATCATAGATACTATGAACTTCTGGGAGATTTCTTTGAGCAACAACGATTAAAATCTGAAAGCCAGCTCCGCCAGTATAGAGACAGACAAGCTGAGTTAGAATTGCTAACAGGGCAGCTAAGGAAAATAGAGGCCGAACTTGAGCAATTGGAGAACGAAAGAAGGACCATGGAGGAAATTCCTTTGGAGATAGTCGTCAAGACCGAAGAGGAACGACGCAGATTAGCTCAGGCACAGAAGGAACTTTCTGATGTAATTGCCGAAATAACTGCAGCTGAAGGTGAAATCAATAGAACCAAGAATCGCTTAGAGGATCTGAGAAATCAGGAGCTGCGTCTCCAGCATCGGGTAGGGGAGTTCGAGAGCCAACATCCAGATATAGAACAGGAACTAGCATCTATGGATCGAGAACTCGAATCATTCAAAAATAAGTTAGACCTATTTAGGAGCGAGATGGATGGTGTTCAGGCAAAATTCCAAGATACAAGCCATAATTGGACACGCCATGTTAAATATGGAATCGATGAATGCTTTGCCTGTGGTACCCCGATAAAAGCGGAACAGCTGAGAGATAGACAGAAACAGCTGGAGCAAAGATCCAGCGAGCTTAGCAATGAGATAAACAGCCTGCAGTGGCGCATCGAAGAACAAAAAAAAGAGAGGACACAGCTTCAGCAAGAATGGACTGAGGTTAGGTCACAGATAAGAGCAGATCTCAATAATAGAAGGCGAGCGATTGATATGCAGGAAGATAGCCTAAAGAAGCTAGAAGTCAAACGGGATAGTCTTTTACCCCGTCGGCCTGAACTTAGCGAGCTTGTGAAGCAATTAGAGGCAACATTTGACAAAGATACTAGGGAAAAGCTTGAAAGGCGTCGGCAACTAGACGAAAAAATCGCTCGTCGGGATCAAGATAGAAAAACGAAGATTGCGAGTATAGAGCAAATTGGCGATGTGCGAACACAGATCGTTCAGTTTCGGGAAGAAATACGCTTTTGCCAAGAGCTAAATCATTTGGTGTCAGAGAAAGCGGAGGAAGTAAAAAGGGCTGTGAGGAATATGTTTAACGAGCGTATTACCGAAGTCTATCGCTTATTGGAGTTTGACAAAGACTTTGAGAGAATCTACTTGGATGATGGTTTCCAGCTGAAGATTATCAGAAGATTTGGAGACCAGAGAAAGGATGGTAGCATTAATACTCTTAGCCGTGGCGAGAAAGAGACTGTAGCTCTAGTGCTGATGTTGGCAGGTAGGGAGGCGTATCTACCCGATTTTCCGCTTTTTATTGCGGACGAAACGACCTTCTACGATTCCACCCGCTTTAGAAGGATAGTTGAATACGTTAGCAAACGAGTGCCATACACTATCATAGCCAATCTCGTTCCCAAGGATAAGCAGGATGCTTTGACCATTGAATACGAGCTCGCTAAGGTTTAATGACCAGTTTCGGTGTTCTAAGTTAGCTTGATGGTTGAAGAAGCAACAGAGGCAAATTTAATTTGTAGGATCCTCGAGGGTGTCAGTGGTGGCTATTATCCCAATGCCTATTTTCTTTATGAGAAATTGCCTAAAGCTTTTAAAGAAAGATTTTCCTATGGCGATGTCCTTACACTTTTCAATAAATTGGAGTGGAATGTTAAGGTAATAGAAATTGAGCACATTCGGGATACTTCGGCTTGGAATCCTTGGAAAGGCGAACCTAGTGTGTCCAAGAAGGTGATTGAGTATCGTGTTAGGCCTCAATTTGAAGGCTGGAAACATAAACCTGGTCTCTTCGAGAAGATCCTGCAAAACCTTCATCAGGAACTGCCCCAGAAGATAGATTTCGACCTTACCTTGGAATAGACTATCAGAGACACCTGCTTCTACTATCGGCAAATCGTTTACATAAAGTTTCGCCCTTCCCTACTATTAAGATTGCGACAAAGCTTCTGCATCCTTAAGGTGCAACCTAACCTTAGCATAACTTGCAGCGACGCCGAGCGCTTTGGCCGCAGTTTCGAGGTTAAGGTAGGCCGGCAACCCCAGCGCTTCTAGCTCGCGCGATAGCTCTTCCTTGGCCGATAATTTTGGTCCGTAAATCCAGACCGTCATTGGCTTTGAGAACTGTTGCTTCAGCCGGCGAAACACATCAGTCATCTCTCTTGCTTCGGAAGTGAAAGCGGCCCAAAGGATCATCATAGCACAATCTACACCATCATCAGCCAGCACTGTAGCTACTATCGACTCAAGTGTCTGAGTGAAGTCACTAACGAATGGTGCCACCTGACCAGCATCAACAGGGTTGCTGGCCAGTCTGGGGGATACCCTAGCTAGCCTATCCATGGTGACAGAGGATAGCTGAGCAATGGTCAGTCTACTTTGCACGGCTGCATCAATTGCCATTATGCCAGCTGCTCCAGAGAGAGTGACAATGGCAATTCGGTTGCCTGCGGGCAACGGTTGGGAGGCGAAGACCCTGGGTATGTCTAAGAATTCTTGCCAGGTGTCAAGTCGAACAATCCCAGCTTGCCTGAAAGCACTATCGTAGATTTGGTCGGATCCCGCCAGTGAGCCGGTATGGGAAGCCACCGCTTTGGCGCTTGCCTCGCTCCGCCCCGGTTTGAGAATCAGCACCGGCTTATGAGCGACTACCCTTCTGGCTATATCCACAAACTGCTGACCGTCCTTTATATCTTCCAGATGCATGGCAATGACTTTTGTGGTCGGGTCAACTGCCAGATACTCAAGGAGGTCGATTTCATTAACGTCACACTTATTGCCGAAATCGCATATTTTGTTGATAGGATAGGCGCAGTCCTCGAGGGGCAATGCCTGTGCGCCGGTAATGCCAGTCTGGGATGCATATGCTATGGTTCCTCTCTGGATTCTGTTGTAACCTGTGAAATAGGGGGTGGTCACCAAGCCACTGGCAGTGTTGACAATGCCTATTGTGTTTGGTCCGATAAGACGGATTCCGGCATCCTGGGCAATATCGACCACTTGCTGCTGGAGTCTAGCTCCTTCCCTGCCCGTCTCGGCAAAACCATCAGATACAATAATAGCTGCCTTTATTCCTTTCTGAGCACATTGCTCGATAATGGTTGGCACCACTTGTGAAGGTGTGATGACAATAGCGAGATCAATGGCATCAGTCACATGGTTGACCGTAGGATAGACCGTCATACCTAGAACTTCGCTATAGGATGGGTTAATGGGATAGATATTGCCTGAGAACCCGAAATTGAGCAGGTTCTTGACTACCCCGTACCCGCCCATCCACTCTTCCTTGAAGGAGCCGATTGCGGCAACATTACGAGCCTCAAAGAACGTCCCAAGGTCACTGTTTATCTTCAATCCCATTGGCCTGACTGCCCTCGATTCTCCTTGAGTTCGACTCCTATTTCGCTTACTTCTGCGGTTCAGTTTGGCGGAGAATCTCCATAATGATAAAGTCGTGGTCTCCGCGAATGAGCTGTCCGCAGGGAAGGAAGCCGCATTTTTCGAAGCACTTCTGCGCCTGGAGATTCCAATTTAGGGTCCTGAGGTAGACCCTTTCTAGCCCGACTTGCGAATGAATATGACTTACTAAGGTGAGTATGGCATCGGTTCCGTAACCCTGGTTCCAGTAAGCTCTGTCACCAATCATTATGCCGATCTCGGTCTGCTTATTGGTCTTGTCTATATTGAAATAACTACAATTGCCAATGTGCCTTCCATCCATGGTTTCGATGGCAAAACGGGAACCTGGACCGGGATAGCGCAGCTCTTCAGCATAACCCTTTAGGTATTCCTCAAAGCAGCTAAGTATCGGGGGAGCGGCATCGAGGCGGCATAATTCGGTATCTGTCCGCCAACTATAATCGTTGGCGGCATCTTGGAGGCGTTTTGGGCGCAGCTTGACCTTGTTGCCAACTAGTATTGGTGGTCTGGCTAAAGCTCTAAAGATGGTAGGTCTTCGCAAAAGAGAAGCTCCTTCAAGGCGGATTTGGCTGCCTGACGGATTCGAGGCTGAGGGTTTTTTGCCAGCTTGTTCAGGGTTTGCTTAGCTTCCTCACTGCCGATTTCACCTAATGCCTTTATAGCTGCTTCTTGAACCTGAACATCTTCGTCCTCGATCAGCCCGGTGAGATGAGGTACAGCCTCCTCAGCACCAAGTTCACCACAGGCATTGGCAGCCTCGTAGCGTAGCTCAGGCTGATTGCTGCTTAGTTCGGTCAATAAAGTCGTCAGCCACGCTGAATCGCAATTGCGTCCCATGGCATATATAGCGCTAGCTTTGAGTTTGACATCATTGCTGTGATAGGCTTCTTCTATCAGCTCCTTAACTCGTGGCAGGCTGAGAGGAGCAATAGCCTCCAAGGCTCGGCGCTTCACTTCGACTGGCTCCGTCTTGTTATCCAAGATCTCTAGCAAGGCTCTGCGAACCTTATCGGCAAGGTCAGCGGATAGCTTGTCCAGGTCGCCCAACAGGGCAAATCTGCCTAAAGCTATGGCTGCTGCTGCCCGAACTTTGTCAGAGCTATCTTGTTTCAATGCCTGCACCAGCGGACCGACAAAAATGTGGTTTTCCTCCGACTCTAAGCCGACAATAGCCCGGGTTCTAACTGTTTCGTCGGGGTCACGGAGGCAAAAAACGAAGGTACTGCTGAAATCAAGCTTGAGATCAGCCTCGCTGAGGTGGACAAGGTGAGAGATAACTTGCTGCCGCCGATTCGCATCCGCTTTGGCCCAGACTTGTTTCAGGAATTCCAGCTCCTCGCCAGAGAGGTCCGACAAGTAGGCTAATGTGGAGTTGACTAGAGGCTTGCTAGAGTCAAGGATTTCGGCGATAGGCTGCTTGTAAGAGGCTGATTCCGCTGCCATCTATTCTTCCTCGTCCTCCTCCTCCTCTTCTTCCTCTGGTGGCCAAACGGGCCTGGTATACCGGTCGATGAATTCCCCCATAGCTTCAGCGGCCAGCCTCTTCATTTCCTCCTCTGACTCCTTAGCCACTTTGGCAAGTTCAGCCAAATTGATGTCTATGCCGAGGATTTTGGTCAGGATGGCGAGTACGGCCAAGGAGGCCTTTGGATTGGGTATTCGAGTGGTATAACCAGGCACCTCACCTAATAGGCAGATACCCTCAATTCCCCTCTCCTTGGCTACTCCCAAGAACAAGCCGTTGAGCCCAGCAATCTGAAGTTCGCCGCGAAGAACGATGTCATGTTTCCTTAGCTCTTCGATAAGTTTTTGATTCGTGGTGGCCCCCCAGACCCTTGATGGTTCGGTGTGGTGAATTCGAGCAATAGCCGCAGCACAGGTATATACCCTTTTCACCTTGAATTTCTGACTGACATCCAAAACACAGTTGGCCAGCTCATAGCCTTTTGAGCTAGGTTGCTCATCGCCAATAAACAAGACTATGTCCCTGTCGGAGTTGGGATTGTGCCAATAGTAGAATTTGCTTTCCGGGAACTGAGGAGCTTCTACTATGTTGCCTTTGACCATAACGCCGATGGGGTCAAAGAAATGGAAGGGTTGAATTTCCCCAATCTCTTCAGCATTTAGCTTGTCTTTCATATACCGGGCAACGATAAGTGCCACGTTTCCAATCCCAGGCCAAGCTGCAATCAGGTCACATGCCTTAGGATGTGGTTCTTTATAGAGTCTGACCGTGTCTTTCATACCTTTCACCCCGCGAGTGTTTCTATTCTCACCCGCTACGTTTGAACCCTTCGCTTTGTGTCGTTCTGTCGGGACAGACCTCTGAATCAGTCCCGACTTTTGGACTTACCCTGCCTTCGTAGCTACTGATAGACTGGAGCAGTAGAGGCAAGGAGTCCGTAGGAAACCTCCGATCCACCTTGCCTCCCGCCCTACTGCCTCAAGCTGCCCTAAGACGTGGTACACATTCCCAGAAACCATAGTATCTTTTACTCTGCCTGTTATCTCTCCTCTTTCTACCTTGTAGCCCAGCAGAACATTGCCACTAAAGTCCCCGTTCAGTATGTTACCCTGTTCGGCACCTATTAGCTGGTCTACAATTAGGCCCTGCTTCATGTCTCTTACCATGTCCCAGAAGGAGACAGCCCCTTCGCTGATAACTAGAGAGCTTGGGGATGGCGTGGGCAAACCGCCATGGCGGCTGCCATTACCGGTGCTCTGGGTATTGGCCAGAGCTGCTGTCTGTAGGTCATAGAGGAACTGTAATACCACACCATGGTCAATAAGCGGCGTTGGCTGGCTTGGTACGCCTTCATCATCACAAGGGAAACTGGCTATCTGGTAAGGTAAGGTGGCATCATCCCAAAAGGAGAATCTCTTGTCAAAAACTTGCTTATGGCGCTTATCTCTTAGTGGTGAAGCTCCGTCAAGCACCGTTTTGCCATTGAAAGCTGTCACCAAGGGAGCTATCAGGGCACTGGCCACTCCTCGTGGCGTGAGAATCACCCGCATCGGCCCAGTTGGCGCAACAACATTGTTCTTGGCTAGCTCTAGCTGCATGGTTACCTCTCCAGCCACCGTCTTGAAATCAAGGACGGGATGGCACGAGCTCTGGCTATCACCAACGAAGAGCATATCATCATCTTGGACGAGGACACCTTCAAGGCTCAGGTCAAAAAAGCTCTTGTCATAGCTGGCTTCGCCTCCTGAGGAGTTGATGATGTGGACTGAAGTTATGCCTTTCGTCACCGATGCTTCGCACACAAGATCGGGTGTGCGTTGTTTTATTGTAGCTATAAGTTGCTCTCCAAGCTCAGCCATGTCGTTAATAGTTACCTCGTCTACTTGCGAATCGAAGATATCTACCTGAGGGTAAGCCTTTGGGCTTGGGAAATCGAATTTGGCTGCGGTGCCGAATTGACAGGTCTCCATTGCCATATTGACCAGCGCTTCAGGTTCGATGAAGCCATTAGACTGTGCAAAGCCGACCTTGCCACGTTTAATGAGTCTTAGGGCAGTGCTGGTGCTTTCTTTGGTCTGGATTTGTTTCAACCGGTTGGCTTCAAAATGTACTGCGGTCATTTTGGAGGAGACTTGAAAGACTTCGGCCTGTTCGGCTCCTCTTTTGGCTCGTGATAAAATCTCTTCCACTTAACTACCCCCGACCAGGCAGCGGCGGATTCTTATGTGCGGACTGCCATTGGAAACAGGTAGAGGCGACTGTCCACCTTTGCCACAACCACCACCCTGATTCATTGCTAGCTCGTTGCCAATGGCATCAATATTGCCCAGAGTAGCGAAGACATTGCCGCTGAGCACTACGGGACGGAGCAACTCGGCTACTTTGCCGTTGCGAATCATATAAGCCTCGGCGGCAGAGAAAGTAAACATTTCCAGGCTGGTTGTGCCTCCATACCAGTCCTTGACGTAGATGCCTTCTTTGATGTCGCCGAGCATATCTTCAAAAGATATCGACCCGGGTTCAATGAAGGTGTTGGTCATGCGCACTATAGGAGGGAAACGGTAGTTGAGAGCACGGGCATTGCCGGTAGGCATCTCTCCCATCTTGGCGGCTGTTTCTCGGGAGTGGAGTCTATTTTCAAGTACACCTTCGCGAATAAGGTAGGTCTTTGTTCCTGGAACTCCCTCGTCATCATATTTATAGCTACCTCGTAATCCAGGGACAGCAGCGCCATCGACAATATTGAGATGCTTGCCACCGAATCTTCGTCCTAAGACCATGATGTCTTGCAGCCGCTTGTTTTCGTAGACATGGTCCGCTTCTGACAAATGCCCGAAGGCTTCGTGAGCGAAGACTCCAGCCAAGATTGGGTCTAGGACAACGGTATATTCGCCTCCTTTCGCTTGGGGTGCGGAAAGAAGCCTGACCGCTCGCTGTGCCATCTCCCTTACCTGCTCTTGCAAACTCTCTACGGCCGAGAAGTCGCCCTGGCTACCCAAACTCAAACCAATCTGCTGGACCTGGCCATCTTCTGCAGCTATAGCTGTTAGACGCAGGCTTAGGTCTACTTTAGTCTGTTCTATATAGGAGCCTTCGGAGTTGGCAAATGTTATCTTCCTCTGGCTGTCGTGATAGCCGATGTTCGATGTTTGAATCTTGGGCGTGCTCAGAATAATGCCGTTGTACTCATCAAGCATCTGCTTTTTTGACGCCAGAGGAACGGTCGTTGGGTCCTTCTTCGTTTCGGCAGTCACTATATCGACTGCAGGCTCGGTTTGGCTGAACTTGGTGTCTTCCTTACCGACAAGCCTTGCCTGCTTTACGGCTAGCTCTACCTTATCCCGTAACCCCTTGACGTTATTGAAGCTAACGAAGCCCCAGCCGCCTTTAACCAAAGCTCGGACATTGCCACCAAGGCTGGTTGTTCTGCCTATTTCCTCTAACCTTTGGCCACGGTAGACAATCCGAGTTACTTGGCTCTCCTCGAGCCGAATCTCGACATAATCCGCGTTATGTCCTTTTGAAGCATTAGCAAGCTCGTCGCGCATCTTCCCGCTTTCTGAAACCCTTGTATTGTAGCAAATAGCAATATGTAGTGCGAGGCTTGGCCTCGCCCGAATTGCCAGGCGACCTTGAAAGGTCGCACTACATTTTTGATTTTGTTCCTTAATCCTGTGGATTATATAGCTAATTGCGTGGACTTTTTGAGGGCCTCGTTGTATACTTATTTGCGGAGGTATCGCGATGCAGTCTAGTCTCATTGGAAAGGTTGAAAAAGCCAAGCGTTATGCCCAAGAGCCTGACCGTGTTACCCTGTCAGAATTTGCCGCTGATTTTCGCGGCGAGCACAGTAGTTATAGTGTTAGTTATAAGGATAGGAAATGGCATTGCACTTGCCACTTCTTTTCTCAGTGGGGGCTTTGCAGCCATGTGATGGCATTACAACAACTTCTTGCCGAGATGTTGCCTGAAGAAGCCCTTACTTCGGCCGGTGGTGATTCCCCCGACTAACGTTTTCTATCTCTGTTTTCCGCTTTCTGTGGACAGACCTTCAGAGCTTGTCCTGAGCGAGATTCTTTGGTCGCTCCGCTCCCTTAGAAATAAAAGCCCAAATCCTAAACACTGAATCCTCGATAATACCAAAATCCAAATGACCAGAACCTCATTGTTTAGAGATTAGAAATTGGAATTTAGGATTTGGAGAGACCTGTCCCTACTTCTTTAGGGTCTCAAAACTGGTTGCATCTTTATTATTCGAATATCTTGCACTATAGTCTATTGCCTCCGCGACGACAAAAAGAGACCCTGTAACCAGGATAAGGTCTGTCTTTTCAGCCAGGGCCAGAGCCTGAGGCAAAGCTCCGGAAACGTTTTCGGCTACGTTTACTTCAATGCTCAGCCTAGCAAACTCCTTAGCCAGCATTGAGGTAGAAGCTGCCCTGGGATGAGAAGAGCTGGTAACGATAACGTTTTCGGCAAGAGACTTGAGTTCTTGCGCCATGCCGGGGATGTCTTTATCACATGATGTTCCAAACACAATAAAACACTCATTATAGTCAAAGTATTTCTTTATAGCATGAGTCAGCTTTCTCATCGAATAGGCGTTGTGAGCGCCGTCAACCACTACCATAGGCTCACGGCTCAAAATCTGAAGCCTGCCAGGCCAGTCCGTGTGGCTGAATCCCTGAACCATGTTCTCGGCCGAAACTCTGGTTCCGAGGTGAGCCAAAGCTTCTAAGGCTGCCACAGCCGTAGCTGCATTTTCCAGTTGGTGGTCGCCAAGCAAAGGAATCGTCAGATCATATTTGCCGATTTCCCCCTGAACCGTGGCGAACTGCTGATACAGGTCCCCGCCCGTCCTGTGCCAGGTGACATCTTTACCGACTTGAATCAATCTTGTTTGTTGTTGACGGCAGATTTCCTCAATTACTTCGGTTGCCTCCTTGCCTTGCGGGGAGTTGACCACTATGCATCCCGGCTTGACTATGCCTGCTTTCTCGGCAGCTATCTTGGCAACGCTATCGCCCAGAATCTCGGTATGGTCGAGGCTTAGGGAAGTAATGACACAGACATTAGCTTGGACCACATTGGTGGCATCAAGCCTGCCTCCTAAGCCTACCTCAAGCACCTGAAAATCCACGTGGCTCTTCTTGAAATAGGTAAAGACAACGGCTGTCAATATCTCGAAGGTGGTCAGTTCACCATAGGCGGCCTCCCGATTCACCGCCTCGACGATTGGCTTGAGTTGTGTCACCAGAGCGGCAAAATCAGCCTCGGAAATCGAAGTGCCGTTAATCCTGATGCGCTCTCTCAGGGTGTGGAGGTGGGGGGAAGTAAATAGTCCTGTCTTATAGCCGGCGGCGATGAGGACCTGGGCAACCATGGCTGCCGTGCTTCCCTTCCCCTTGGTGCCGGCTATATGTACTGTCTTTGTTCCGAGGTGTGGGTTGCCCACGGGCTGCAACAGTCTTTCCATGCGCCTCAAGTCATAGTTGGCCGAAGTATAGGCGATGCCCGGGATTTTCTCGTAGTCGGTAAAACTCAGGATATAGTCTTCAGCCTGCTGATAATTCATTTGAAGCGTCATTATAGCACCAGCCAAATGGCAACATGTAGTGCGAGGAATGTCAACGCGAGCTCTTTACCTCCTGTAATTGCCACGGAGCGAAGCAATCTAGAGTGTAATCCCTTGCCCCGAGATTCCCACGGCACGCTGTGCCTCCTATGAAAGAGCAAACGTAGAGATGGGTCTTCCTCACAATCCTCCCTCCCCTGGCGGGAGGGAGATAGAGGGAGGGGGAAAGTTCCTGTCACCCTCACCCTAACCCTCTCCCATCAAGGGAGAGGGGAGTAGGGAACAGACCTGAAAGAAGAGGCTGGTGTCACTAATGCAGTGGGGGGATGTGAAGGCTTGGATGCTTTACCTCTTTAAGCTATAATTTGGTTTGAGTATTCGTGAAATTTGGTGACAAGCTTCTCA
>JACNFS010000201.1 GCA_014384515.1 Dehalococcoidia bacterium
GCTGTGCTGGCGCGTTATGATGAATATGAAACCCTGCTCAAGAAGGTCGAGGACTTGGAAGATATGCTGGCAATGAAGGAGTCCCTCTCGGCACCTGAGGAAGAAGCCATCAGCTTAGAGGATTATGAGCGCCAACGAGCAGCCCGCGTTTGACGTCAGGCTACGCAGCAGAAGGGTGCAGCGAGAGCTCGACAGCTTGCGGGAGGCGGACTACCAGCGAGTCGTAGCCAGGCTCAAAGCATTAGCAAATGACCCCAGACCCCAAGGATGTGAGAAGCTATACGATGATGTACATCGGGTGAGGGTTGGGGATATCCGAATAAGCTACCTTGTTGACGAGGGAAACAAGCGCATTGAAGTTGGTGGAATCCGTCGCCGGAGTGAGAGGACCTACAAGGGAATCGAGAGCCTGTTCCAGTGAACAGCTGATAGTTACAACCAGTGAATGATTGGTCTGTGACTTAAGAAAGAGATTAAGTGGTGTCGGACCAACTCTTTGCCACTTCCTCCAGAAGAATACCCAAGGCATGTGAATTGCCGCAACAAGTGGGGCAGCATGCGACTTGAGCAGCGGAAGGGCAAATGAGATTCATTGACGAATACCGTGACGCTGAGCTGGGCAAAAAGCTAGTAGCCAGAATACAGCAGCTATCCACCAGACCAGCCAGGCTAATGGAGTTCTGCGGCGGGCATACGGTGGCCATTATGAGGAACGGTATCCGCCAGCTCCTGCCTCCCACTGTGGAGATGCTCTCCGGCCCGGGCTGCCCGGTATGCGTTACGGCTAATGTCGATATAGATAGAGCTATTGCCCTGGCTCGTTTGCCGAATGTCATCATCACCACCTTCGGCGATATGATGAAAGTCCCCGGCAGCTATTCCAGCCTGCAGCAGGCCAGGGCTGAACAGGCCGACATCCGAATAGTCTATTCCACTCAGGATGCCCTTCAAATTGCTAGGGACAACCCCAGCAGGTCAATCATCTTTATCGGCATCGGCTTTGAGACTACTGCCCCAACCATCGCTGCTTCCATTCTCCAGGCTGCTGAGGAAAGAATCGACAACTTTTGTGTTCTCTGTCTACTGAAGCTGTGTCCGCCGGTAATGAAATCTCTTCTTGACCTGGGTGAGATTAAGCTGGATGGCATTGTTTGCCCCGGGCATGTCAGTGTCATAATTGGCTCATATCCCTATGAATTCATTCCCCGCGATTATGGTGTTGCCTGCGTTGTCTCTGGCTTTGAGCCGTTGGATATCCTGCTTTCTGTAGCTATGTTGATAGAGCAAATCGAAAACGGCAAGCCGCGGGTTGAGATAGCCTATCGCCGCGGAGTCAAGCCCGAAGGCAACAGAAAAGCCTTAGAGTTGATGAGCGAAGTCTTCCAAGTTGGTGGCGCCGATTGGCGAGGCCTAGGTGCGGTTCCGGCCAGCGGGCTAAGGTTGAGGAAAGAGTACCAGCGTTTTGATGCCGAGCAGGCCTTCCCTATAACTCTAGAGCCAGTCCGAGAAGCAAAAGGCTGCATCTGCGGTGATATCCTGCGTGGCGTAAAGATTCCCGCTGACTGCAAGCTGTTTGGCAAAGCTTGCGTGCCAGAACATCCTGTGGGGCCGTGCATGGTTTCTTCGGAAGGTGCCTGCGCTGCCTATTATCAATACGGAGCTGATTATGGATGAAACCATCCTGCTTGCCCATGGCAGTGGCAGCAAACTCAGCCATGACTTGATAGAAAAGAGTCTTCTGCCGCCTCTGGATAATCCCCTATTAGCCAAATTAGATGATTCGGCAGTTTTCGACGTCAGCGGTCGTCTTGCCTTCACTACCGACAGCTATGTGGTTAGCCCTATATTCTTCCTTGGCGGCGACATCGGCAGGCTGGCCGTATGCGGTACAATCAACGATTTGGCTATGAGCGGAGCCACACCTCTATACTTGAGCCTGTCCTTGATCATAGAAGAAGGCTTGTCTCTTAACGAATTGAAGAAGGTAATCGGCTCAATAAAAGCTGCGGCTGAAGAAGCCGAGGTGAAGATAATTACTGGCGATACCAAGGTGGTGAATCGAGGCAATGCTGACAAGCTGTTTATCAACACCTCCGGCATAGGAATTGTCCCGCAAGGCATAGATATCTCCGGGGCTAATGCCCAAGTAGGTGACAAGATTATCTTGAGCGGTACTATCGGTGACCACGGTATCGCCGTGATGAGCCAGCGCGAAGGTTTGAAATTCTCAGTGCCCATTCAAAGCGACTGCGCTCCCTTGAATGAATTGGTATCGCAAATGCTCGAAGCCTCGTCACAGATTCATTGTCTCCGTGACCCAACTCGAGGCGGCTTGGCCACCACCCTTAACGAATTTGCCAAACAGTCTGGAGTAGGCATCAGGATAGAAGAGGAAAAGATACCGGTGCATGACGGTGTGCGAGCTGCCTGTGAGCTTCTTGGTTTCGACCCGCTTTATGTTGCCAACGAAGGCAAGCTGGTAGCTGTAGTTGATTCCCAGGATACCGACCGAATCCTGGCCAGCATGAAGCGAAATCCTCACGGTGTCGATGCCTCTATTATTGGCGAGGTAACTGAGGAGCGCAGAGGCCGGGTGATAATCAAAACCAGGCTGGGGGCTTCGCGCATCGTCGACATGCTCAGCGGCGAATTATTACCCAGAATATGTTGACATGTACAGCCATCAAAGCTCTCTGGCTTAACCTACTTGCCATAATGGCCGTAAACTTGTAAAATATCCGATTGGCAAACAAAGGAAGTCGAATCAGCTAGCCCGGCCCTTTTTTGTGCCATCTTAATTGCCTACACGCCCATACCGGGGCCTAATATTGATAGTCGGCTTGCAAAGCGGGCGACCGCCTAGAAAGGAGGTTTCATGGCAGAAGCAAAGGTTCAAGAATATCCTGTGGTATGGATACAGACAGGCAGCTGCACGGG
>JACNFS010000094.1 GCA_014384515.1 Dehalococcoidia bacterium
CTTTGAGAACGGGCGCATCAATGCTCTACGGTCAATATCCCCCCTAGGGGGATATATTAACAAACTACGAATCTAACTGTCAAACGATCAATGATGATTCACACATGATACTATTTAACAAACAAGTATTTTGTTTACCTTATTACACGATTTAGCGAATTGTGATTTAGATTAGGCTGCTCGGCCAGGAAGAGGTCAGACTGTTGACTCACTATTGGGAAGATAGTATGCTAAGTTCAATTATGGAATTAACGTTCAGATAATGAGAGCGAATTGAAAATCCTGCTGGTTTACCCATGGTATCCAGATACTTTCTGGAGTTTTAGACATGCCCTACGCTTCCTCTCAAAAAGGGCAGCTTTCCCACCTCTAGGCTTGTTAACTGTGGCAGCCATGCTCCCCCGTCAGTGGCAGAAGAAGCTCGTAGATATGAATGTCACCGCACTGACCGTGGCTCGGAGAAGAGCAGACAATACTCGCCCGATCGGCATCCGGACACGCCTGGGAGGCGATGAAGATCGGCGCTGGTTCGCCGCCACTTAAGACTCGGTACGGCTGGCTGTTGCTCACCCATGGTATTGGTAGTGATCATGTCTATCGGCTTGGGGCAATGCTGCTTGACTTGGTTGACCCAACCATGGTCCTCTACCGTTCACCCAATTCCATTCTCGCTCCTGAAGATAGCTGTGAGACAGGGCAGCCGGGTGCCAGCTGGGTGCAAAATGTAGTCTTCACCTGCGGAACTGCGCCCGGGCAGAAGCCATGCAGGCACCCCACTATATTCCTTGAATTGCGGGTATCCTGCTTTCAACCATTTCGTCAATCCCTGTTTCTTCATAGTGCCTCCCTAAGTGTCTGCCGGCTTCCGAGTCTCTTTGTCGCTTTCCTCTACTGAGCCGACTCCCAGCATGTTGAAAAGAGCGGGCAGGTTACTCCACAGGTTATGAAGCAACAGACTCACCGCATCCTGGTTCTCGCCGGAGAACTCCAGGTGGAGGGCATTACCTTCAGTGTCCAGCGTTATCTTTGCCTGGATGCCCTTCATTACCTTCGAGTATGTCTCCACCATCTCCTCGGAAATGCTCTCTATCTTACTCGGCTGTTTGGGCTCTATCCTGATGGCTCCATCCGTCACACTAAGACACACCTCGTCGCCTTTGCCGAGGTTCCACTGCTCTATTACCTCATTGGGCACACCAACAAACAGACTACCCCCGGATTTTAAGAGTTTCTTGTTAACCGAAAATCTCGATGCTTTAACCATGCTCTACTCCTTCGTTATCTATACGGACAGTCTATACATTCATCAAAGGCTTGTCAAGGGGTAAATGACCATCTAGCCTCGGATCACTCGTTGCGCACTCGTTGCACAATTCTTGCACTCACCTTCGCACCGTCAGCTTTGCACTTTGCCGGATTACCCCTACGTATTAGGAGGGAGGGGGTCACCCCCCTGTGCTCGATCTTCCTTCATTATTCCCTACCCCCGGTCACTCCACAGGGCTATATTGTGCAAGGTAGTAACAGCCTGTATTTCGGTAACGAATAGAACGTATAGATAGATAGTCAGGGCCGGCCATAGAGAGGAGATTAAATGTTGAAAGTAATTTAACAATGGGATATGTGCCAGCACCGGGTGCTGTCATGCGGCAACGTGGGGTTGTAAACCAGTTCCTGACATGCTTTATAATCTAGATGCGTACTCGAATGTCATATCAGGAGTGGAAACATGGAGAAGAAACCACTAAGGATTAGTCTAGATGAACTCTGTGATGTAATGGAGAATAGTTCCTTTGAGAATGAGTATTATCTTGACCTGGAGACGGGTGAAATACTGTTTATTTCTGAATATATGGATATTGAGGAAACCGAGAAACTAAGAGACAGGATCGAGGAAGAGTTCGACCGCTATGAGCAAATACCGAAAGTCGAATCCCATGAGGGGTATGAGAATATGGTCGATTTTATTGCTACCGTGAAAGATGAGCATCTTACTGATCTGCTTGAGGTGGCTATCAATGGTAAGGGAGCCTTTCGAAGATTCAAGGACGTGCTGCTAAACTACCCTGAGGAAAGGGAGAGGTGGTTCAGGTTTAAAGATGACAGAATGGAGGAAAAAGCGCTTGAGTGGCTTGAGAGTATTAATGTGAGTTTAACCGAGGAGTAAACGCATGACGTTAAACGCTAACCTGATTGAGCAATTGGCTCAATGGTGCTTGAAGAGTGATACCCTCACTGACGTCAGAGCAACAGCCCGTCGGGACTTCTTCGGGTATGATGAGCCAGGTGAAGCTCATTATATGGAAGGTGCTGGTGATGTTACTAGCCGCGAACGGCGCTTTCTGGGCTGGTTTGCCCTGACCTACAAACTACCGGATGGACGTTGCCCTGCAGAGCTTGCCGCAGCCGCAATTCTCAGTGGTAATGAATTAACCTCTGCAATTGACTCAATCAGGGGTTCCCGTTATGTGCTGGCGACAGTAACCATGGCTAATCCAGGCAGGGGTTTAATCCTGAAACTGGTAGATGAAGAATTCACCGTAGAGAATCGCAAGCTAAGCCGGCTATTCAATCGGGATGAGGCTATATGTACCCATATTCTACCTGTCGGACGGCGGGGATGGCTGGTTGGGCCAGGTTGGCTCTCTTGGCCAATACGCATCATGGCGGGTATGCAGGCTATGTTAAAGGAGTTTCAACCCAACCCGATAGAAATAGAAAGACTACTACAGCAAAGGAAAGATCCGTCTGAAGACCAACCGAAGGAAGAATTACCACGAGACTCTTCCCTTAAAGCAGCTGTGACCAGGATGACGAAGGCGGCCAAAGCTGAAGGTCGCCAGAATCTTATTATGACCCTGACACAGTGGAAAAAAGTGGTACTCTCGCATATGAAATCAAGCCAAATCAATGATTTCAGCAAAGAAATTGT
>JACNFS010000087.1 GCA_014384515.1 Dehalococcoidia bacterium
CTCGAGCACGGACAGCGTGGATCTATGCACTCCTGGGTTACATCGAGCGGAAGTGGGGAGAGGAGGAGGGTGTGGAGGCAGCTCGTGCAGTTGGCTATTATATGGGGAGGGCCCAAATGAAGCGGAGGCTCCAGGGGTTGGGGCAAGAGGGACAAACCTCCGAACAAATGGCACACTATCAAGATATCAACCACGCTTATGGGGGCGTTACCTCTTCCGATAATTATTCTGAGTATGATGATGAAAATGTTATGATTTATCGTAAGTCATGTGCTTTTCATACCCTCCGTCCGCCGAGAATGAGAAGCTACTGTCGGCCAATTATAGAGGGCTACACCACGGCTTATCAGGAACTTGACAGAGGCCTTGTTGGCTTGAGAGAGGAAGCATGCCTGAGTAAGGGCGACGATCATTGCTACGGGGGCTTCTGCTATAAGAAGCCATAGATAGATGAGGTGATGCAAATGCGAGTCAAAGATAAGGTCGCAATAGTAACCGGTGGGGCCCAGGGCATTGGTGAGGGTATCGCCGTTCGTTTGGCTGAGGAAGGTGCTAAGGTGGCTATTGTGGATCTTCAGTTAGAGTTGGCAAACGAGGTAGTTAATGGGCTCAGGACAAGTGGAATTGAGGCCATAGCCCTGCAAGCTGATACTTCTAAGAAGACTGAGGTTGGAACCGCAGTGGATGAGGTAATGTCACACTTTGGACGGATTGATATACTAGTTAATAATGCTGGTTACCATCGTATGGCTAAGGTTACCGAAATAGAAGAGGAGACGTGGGATAGGATTCTGGACATAAATCTCAAGGGGTATTTTCTAATGATACAGGCTGTTGTTCCCCATATGGAGAAGCAGAATTATGGTAAGATACTGAACATCGCCTCGATTGTTGCACATGGGGGGATAGCGAACCAAGCCCACTATAATTCTTCCAAAGGTGGCATTATCAGCTTGACCAGAACCTTGGCGCTAGAGTTAGTCCCTTTCAAGATCAACGTAAATGCTATCTCTCCTGGCACAGTCGAGACTGCTGGTAATAAGAGATTCCTTGACCGATACAGGGAGCTAGTGGAAAAGCAAATCCCTGTGGGCCGTCTCGCCCAACCCCGAGACATAGCCAACGCTGTGTTATTCCTTGTATCTGACGAGGCTGAGTACATAACTGGCCAGTGCCTGTCTGTCTGTGGTGGGCTGAGCATCGGAATGGCGCCAGCGGTGTAGGAAGAAGGCACGGTCGGCGGATGGTGGTGGTAACCGGGACCGGCCACGCGGTCATTTTAGGCGCTTCGCTTTCTGTCATTCTGAGGGGGCGGAGCGACCGAAGAATCTCCCTTAGGGTAAACTCCGCGAAGAGAATCTAGGCTCCGCCGGGCTTTGAGACCCTTCGCTATGCTCAGGGTGACAGTTATGCCAATCATGTGACGAGATGGTCGGATGAAGCTGACAGATAAGGTGGCCATAGTGACCGGGAGCAGCCGAGGCATAGGCAAGGCTATTGCTATTGAACTAGCTTGGGCGGGGGCCAGGGTAGTGGTGGCGGCTCGGACTGAGGTTGAGCGGAAAGGGCGGCTACCAGGGACTATCCACGGGACGGTGAAAGAGATTCGGGACTTGGGTGGTGAAGCGATGGCAATACGGGCTGACATCACTCGCGAGGAGGATGTGGCTGAGCTGGTAGCGCAGGTCAATAGCCATTATGGCACAGTCGATATCTTGGTCAACAATGCCGGGGTTACCACTCCGGAGTCCTTTGTGGATCTGACAGTAAAGCGGTGGGACTTAATCATGGCGGTAAACCTGCGGGGGGCGTTTCTCTGTGCTAAAGCGGTGCTGCCCAAAATGATAGAGCAGCGAAGCGGGAGCATCATCAACGTATCATCTGAAGCAGGGAACGTCCTGATCAAGGGGAGTATAGCCTACGGGGTTACCAAAGCGGCGCTGGAGCGCTTCACACTTGGGCTGGGCAAGGAGATGAGGAAGCATAACATAGCCGTCAACGGCCTTCGGCCCGCTCTCACCGTAACGGAGGCGGTGAGATTCTTCATGCCGGATGTCGATACCAGCGGTTGGCAGTCGCCTGAAATGTGGGGGAAGTACGCGGTGCTGGTAGCAGCACAGGATGCCAAGACCCTGACAGGGCGTATACTGGATGAGGCAACGCTGAAGCAGATATTCGGGCCAGTCTAGAAAGGCATGGTGCCGTGGTACTGGTAACAGACCAGGTCGGTCGCCACCCGGCGGGACGAGCCAGTTGTTGTTCTCAGGAGCTGGGAGGCCGTGACAGCCCCCGGGGCGGGACTACCATGAGGAGCATGCGAGAAGAGCCGTTGTTGATATTGTGCCAGAGGTGAGGAAGATGTGCCTTGAAATGAAGGGAATCGCCCGCGTTGAGGTTATGCGTCTTTCCGTCAATGACATACTGGACTTGCCCCTCCAGGCAGTAAACTAGCTCTTCCCCGCTGTGTACCATGGGCTGCCTGCCGCTTCTGGCCCCTTTTTTCAAGATATGCTCTGCCGCTTGGATTATCCAGTCTCGGGATGCTCCGGATACTATCTCTGCGATGTCACGCAAGTCATTGGCGCCACCGCTGGTTCTTGACCCCCGTGCAGTGTACACAACGGTCTCTTCTTCAAGAACGGGGTCAATGAGCTCGGTAAGCTTCATCCCCAGACCGTGGGCAATATGGTTGAGGACTACTATGCTAGGCGACATCTGCCCCCGCTCTATCTTCCAGATGGCCGTGGCTGACAAGCTTGACCGCCGGGCCAGTTCGCGAATGGAGATATTGAGCGATTGTCTAGCACTCCTTACCGCGGCACCGATATTTTGCGTTATCTCCGGCATGACGCCTGCCTTTTACCTGAGTGTAGTTGTTGTGCGATACCTGTTTGCACCTTTGGGGTAGTATCCCTCCTGTGTGCACAAATTCGTGACGTAAGGGTCTGCCCTCATTGCAGATTGTAGCCCACCGCCGTCCCTTTTTCAATTCCTAGCTTGTGTTCTCCGAAGTTTTCCAGCCCAGGCACCTCCGGCTTTGACCAAATGTCCTGGGCATCTCAACTCGCCGCCTATGGGAAGCCATGATTGGACTGGCACAAAGCGGCCTTAGGCCTGGGCTTTCTGCTGCGCGACTGGGTTACCCTGGCCCTTTGCCTTGTTCAAGTGTCCTTTCCAGTGGTTTGTGGTTCAGCAGGCCTGCGGGAACAACTCAAGAAAGCCACCTCTTGCGGCGGCGGTAGTGTTTCACCTCGCGATAGCTCTTCCGCTGGCCCAGGTCGCTCAGGCCAAAGTAGAACTCCTTGATGTCCTCGTTCTCCTCAAGCTTGCTGGCGGCACCGTCGAGGACTATTCTCCCATTCTCAAGGACATAGCCATAGTCGGCGATGCTGAGTGCCGCACGAACATTCTGCTCCACCAACAGGATAGAAGTCTTTTCCTCCAAATTTATTCTCTTGACGATGTCGAAAATCTCCCGCACCAAATGTGGGGCGAGGCCCAGGGATGGCTCGTCCAAGCACATCAGCGATGGATGAGCCATAAGGGCGCTACCTATGACCAGCATCTGCTGCTCTCCACCCGAGAGGAAGCCACTTATCCTGCTCTTGAGGTTCTTTAGCTGGGGGAAATAAGAATAGACCGTGTCTAGGTCTCGCCCCATTCTTCCGCCGTCCCGACTGGTATAGGCACCCACCTTCAGGTTCTCCTCAACGATGAGATGCCGGAAAAGGCGGCGCCCCTCCACGACCTGGACGATTCCCATCTTGACGATTTCTTCCGGGCTCTGTCTATCAATCCTTACGTCGTTGAATTCAATTGTGCCGTCGGTTATCTGCCCCAGTTCCATTGACAGGACGCCCGAAATCGCCTTCAGGGTGGTCGACTTGCCTGCCCCGTTGGAGCCGAGGAGCGCCACTATGCTCCTCGGCTCCACCTTAAGCGATACGCCCTTGAGAACAAGGATTACGTTGCTGTATTTGACTTCAATATTATCTAGCCTGAGCACTGCTTCCCTCGGATGATGCTAACCCCAGGTCACTCGAGGTGGGGCGCTTTAGTCCAGTCGGTGATAGGGAGGATCTTCCCCTGACTCATCTCGTACATCTTACAATACAGCCCATGCCTGAGTTCCTTGGAGAAGCTGATCTTCGTCAGCCCCATGGCGTCGAAATCCTTAGTGTTTTCCAGTACCTGTTTCAGGTTTGCTCCGGTAAGCCCGTCCCATCCAAACTCTTCCACCACCTCGGTAAAGGCTTGTTTCATCAACAGCGACGCAATGAAGGAACCAATGTACACGTTCTGCCTGTCAGCCGGGTCACGCTCGTTCTTTTGGAACTGCTCGTCCATCACCTGGACACCTTGAATATCGGCTTCATCCCAGGACACCCAGGGGCTGGGTCCAACCCACCCCTCCATACCTCCGCCAAGAGCCATGGTGGCATAATTCATTGCTACGCCGGCGACACCGAAGTTGAAATCGTCGGTCATGCCATGGGTTGCCGCATCATTAGCGATACGCGGGGGGCCGATGAGGACTGTATTGGTGTATATCCATTCCGCGCCTGCGTCCTTGATTCTCCGCAGCTGAGCGGAAACGTCAACATCGGTGACGTTGAACACCTCTTTGGCTACAATGTCGACGCCCACGGACTCAGCGTAGTCGAGGCATCTTTGCTCCAGGATCACGTTGCCGAAAACATTGTCCCAGGTGAGAATGGCGAGCTTGGGCTGTTTCGGTGCTTCCTTCTCCACAAGCCAGTCGCAGAATAGGCCGAACTGGTCACCGTTCTCAGTCGAAATGGCGAACGTATAGCCCGCAGGGTAGAGGGCAGGAGTACTGCCAATCCCCATGATGCTAACAACCTGGTCCTCGGTGAACCGGTCTTTGAGTGCCACTCCTACCTGGGTGTCAAGGAAGGATACGAGTGCCGGTTTGGGGTCCATATTCACGAACTCGTTGAAGATGGTCACAGCATTGTCCGGTTTGCCTGCGGTATCGCGAATCACGAATTCCAGCGGTACCCCTTTAACCCCACCCATCTCGTTGACGTAGCCCAAGCAGTCTGTGAGTCCATCGATAACCATCTGGTTCTGCATTGAGTAGGGACCGCTGAGGTCTACGGCAACGGGGATGATGATTTTATCAGGTGCAACCGCTGTGGGGGGTTCCTCTGGGGGGGGCGCTGGCTCCGGGGCGCATGACACACACGGTATGGTAACAAGTATGGCCATGACCAAGATAATCATAAGCGGCTTTGCTCTTATTAGACTCATTTCTTTTACCTCCTTTTGCTTGAATAAGGTCGTCGCTGCATCATGACACGATTTCTATCTTCCCCTGTCATTTGTCATTTCATCTGTCCACCTCCTTCTGTCTGCACACGGCGGTCACTGCTCAGAGACTCTTAGCATATGTAACAGACCTGGTCGTATCTAGTAGGAAAATGGTGTCAGCCGGTATGCGGCTTTGAAGACCTCCCAGCGATGATTAAGCCCCCGCGGCTCAAAGGCCAGGAACAGGAGGATGACAATGCCGAAAACCATGACATGGATAGCCGCGGGCAGAGTGGCCGGAAGAGTCGCAAATGTGCCTCCCATCTGGTTGGCTCCCCACGTAAGACCTTGATCCAGTGCATAGACAAATATAGGCCCAACAATGGCGCCGGTGATGCTGCCCATACCCCCGATGATCATCATCCCCAGGTACCATATAGAATCCATGATGGTGAGGATGTCGTAGTTTATAAAGCGCATCCAGTGAGCGTAGAGAGAGCCGGCTATCCCGGCATAGAACGAGCAGACAAAGAATGCCAGCAGCTTGTAGCGAAACACGTTGATTCCCATAGCCTCAGCCGCCAAATCGTTGTCTCGAATAGCGACGAAAGCTCTCCCGATCGGCCCTCTTACCAGACTCTTGGCTATGAAGGTAAGGAGCACAACTACTGTGACAATGACAAAGAACATAGCAGTCTGGGAGTTGAGAACAATGTCTCCTAAGTGCGGCGTCGGAACAGTAAGTCCCCTACCACCGCCGGTAATATCAGTACGCACGTGGGCGATGAGGGTAGGGATGATGAACTGGGCAGCCAGGGTAGTCATTGCCAGATAGAAACCCTTTACGCGCAGTGAGGGCAAGCCGAAAATGAACCCCACCAGACCGGTGCTGAGTCCGGCCAGCGGCATGGCGATCCAGAACGGCATACCGAGCCTTGTTGTCATAAGAGCGGAAGCGTAGGCCCCTACGGTGACAAAGGCGGCCTGCCCGAGATTGATTTGACCGGCATAGCCGGTAAGTATCATGAGTCCCAGAACTGCGACAATCATGATTCCCAGCATGTTGATCATGCCGAGGAGGTGATCACTGAGATAAAGTGGCAGCGTGAAAAGCAGGACGAGGCCACCGATAGTGAGCACCCACTGGGTACGGGTGCGGAGGATGGCCATGTCACGCGCATAGTCTACATTGAAAGTGCCACAGGGCTGCATCTTACACTCTCTCAATCCTTTTCTGCCCGAAGATACCCTCGGGGCGAATTAGCATCACTATGAGCAGCACAATAAAAGGAGCGATGCTCGCCAACCAAGCGTTGAAAAAACCGGCCACGAAACTCTCCACCAGACCTACTATCAGACCACCAACGATAGCCCCAGCTATGGAGTTGAGGCCACCGAGCAGAACTACAGGGATGACCTTGAAGCCGACGAATACCAGAGGAATGCTGACCCCAAGTCGATGACCGAGGAGTATGCCAGCGATGGTGCTCAGTGCGGCAGCCAGCGCCCATGTCAGAGCAAACACAAACTTCACGTTAATTCCCTTGAGTTGAGCGAGTTGGTGGTCTTCTGCCGTTGCCCTCATTCCCAGCCCTACCTTGGTCCTGGCGAAGAAAATGGCAAAAGCGCCAAAGAGAATCATGACGATAACGAACGGCCAGAGTAACTCAGCATCGATGACAAGCCCAGTGGTGACAGAACCAGTTGGTAGGAATTTAGGCAGAGTCAGAACCTTGCTTTCCCAGACAGCCAGCATAAGTCCTTGTAAGAAGTACGCCAGAGCCAGTGTAGCCATAAGTGCTGACATGTGTGCCTGCCCTATGAGACGGCGCAGGGCGAGCCTTTCCACAAGAATCCCGATCAATGCGGCCACGAGCACAGCGATGACGATCCCGGCCCATATTGGCACCCCCACCTGGACCATGAGCAAGTAGGCAAGGAAAGCACCCAAAGCCATAATATGTCCAGCCGCGAAGTTGAATACCCCGGTAGCTTTGAATACCAGGACAATGCCAAGCGCTATAAGGGCGTATACGCCCCCGATCAGAAGCCCTGATACGGCGAATTGAAGGATGTTCATCTCAGCTCGTCTCCACGGTGTTGATTCTTACGCTCGTCGTGATCTTGGCTCTGCGGCCATCTCTGTAGACGACCTCACTCTCCATCGGCAGTTCTGACTCACCACTGTAGAGAGTTTGTATCAGATGCTGGTACTTGTCTTCGACGAAGGTGCGCCGTAGCTTCCTGGTTCGAGTCATCTCCGCCTCATCTGCGTCGAGTTCCTTGTTCAGATTGGTGAATTTTCTTATCCTTGCCCACTGAGGCAGAGTTCGGTTGACCTTGCTTATCTCTCCGGCGATGAGTTCCATCACCGCCTCCTTCTGGGAAAGGTCGCTAAACGTGGTATAAGGGACGCGTTTCCTCTCGGCCCACCTGCCCACGTTGGCGAGGTCGATATTGATGATTGCAGTTACATATTCCCTTTCCTCTCCACCCAAGATGATGGCTTCCTTGATATAGGGGCTAAACCTGAGCCTGACTTCGGTATACTGGGGAGAGAATTTTTGGCCACTTGCCAGACTTCGCAAATCATCCATTCGGTCCATTACAATAACGTGACCGCTTTCATCGATGTAGCCGAAGTCGCCGGTGTGATACCATCCATCCTTCAGCTTTTCTCGCGTCCCCTGTTCATCCTTGTAGTATCCGTCGAAAAGGGTGATGCTTTTGACCAGGATTTCACCCTCGTCGGAGGTCTTGACCTCTATTCCTTCAAGGGGAAACCCAGCCGTCTCAGGCCTGATGTCATCGTACGTGTGCGTGCTGACCGTGCCTATCTCTGAAGCGCCGTACATGTTCTTCAGGCTCACACCGATAGCGTGGAAGAAACGCAGTAGGTCCGGGCTTATGGCTGAGCCCGCGGTGTAGGCTGTCCTCACTTTCAAGAGGCCAAGCTTATCGCGCAACTGCCTGAGCAGCGCCCAGTAAGCTACAAAATACAGAAAGTGCCACAGGGGGCTTGGCTTCTCTTTGGAAAGGCGGAGGTCTGCTACTTTATAACCCACTGGAATGAAAAAACTGTAGAGGAAACGCTTGAATCTGTGGGCGTCGCTCATTTTCGCCTGTACTGTACTTACCACACTCTCCCAGTTCCGAGGTCCATAGAACAAAACGCTGGCGCCTATTTCCCTGATGTTTTCCTGTATCATCTCGGGGCTTTCCGCGAAGCTGGCCTTCATCCGACTGAGGATGCAGCCGGTTATGCCGATGCATTGCTCAGTTATCCAGGCTGGGGGCACGAAGGATACGTATTCGTCCTTGTCTGTCCAATCGTCTAGATCCCGCCCCAGCTTGGCTAGAGTGATGAGTTGCCGGTGGGTGACCATAGCCCCTTTGGGAAGGCCAGTAGTGCCTGAGGTATAACTGATGACCGCGAGGTCGTCCCCTTTACCCTTTTGCAGCTCTTCCTCGAAGACACCAGAATGTTGCACCTCGTACTTCCTCCCCAGCTCGATAACCTCATCATAGCTCATGAGTATTGGCTCGTCATAGTTCCACAGCCCCCTCGGGTCCCAGTAGATGACTTTCACCAGGAGGGGAAGCTGGTCCTTGATCTGTAGAATCTTATCCACCTGCTCCTGGTCGTGGGCTACCATAATACGAGAATCGGAATGGACTACAAGATGCAACAGCTCCTGCGCACCGGCATCTGTGTAGATGCCGACCACAATTCCCCCAATAGCCTGAGCTGCCACCTCTGCCCGGAACCACTCGGGCTTGTTCTCCCCTATAATGGAAATCTTGTCCCCCTGCCTCAAGCCAAGCGCCAGCAGCCCGAGCGCAAAATACTTCACGTCCTCGAAGTACTCTTTCCAGGTGGACTCGTTCCAGACGCCATACCGCTTCTCTCGCATAGCCACTGTGTCGGGATACCTGCGGTAATTCTCCCGTAGCAGTTTCGGTATCGTATCCAAGTCTGTCATGACAGCTTCACAATGGCCTAAAATCCTGCGTCTCCCAGATAGGCACTTATTACTGACTGGTTGACCTTGATCTCCTCGGGCGTGCCTTCTGCAATCTTCCGGCCGAAATCCAGTACGGCAACCCTGTCTGAGATATCCATCACAACTCCCATGTCGTGCTCTATCAGGACGATGGGAATTTTCCTGAGGTCGAATATGTCCAGGATGTATCGTGCCATGTCCTCCTTCTCCTCATAGTTCATACCGGCCATAGGTTCATCAAGGAGCAGGAGTTCAGGCTCCAAAGCAAGTGCTCTCCCAAGGTCAACCTTTTTGCGCTGCCCATAAGGGAGCATACCGACCACCTTTTTCCTAATCGACTCCAGTTCGAGGAAGTCGATAATATCCTCCACAACCTTGCGATGCTGAATTTCTCGCCTATGCGCCGGGCCAAAGTAGACGGCACTGCTGAGCAGAGAAGGTTTGATATGGATATGCCTTGCTGCCATCAAATTGTCCACTGTGGTCATGCCGGAATAGAGCTGTATGTTCTGAAAGGTGCGGGCGATTCCCCTGGAAGCGATCTTATAGGGAGCAAGCCCGGTTATTTCATGGTTCTTGTAGTAGATGTCGCCTTGTTGTGGCGTGTAGAAACCGCTGATGGAGTTCACCAAACAGGTCTTGCCCGCTCCATTGGGGCCAATGATAGCCAGTATCTCTGAGGTTCCGACTTCAAAGCTGACGTCGGACAACGCCTGGACACCACCGAACGAGAGACAGACTTTCTGAACCCTCAGCCTGACATCCCCAGCGCTCATTCACACTCCTTCAGGACCGATGGCACGTTCCACATTCGCCTGTAGCCTACACCTTGTTGCAGGGGCCAGCAGTTGAAACGTACCTCGGGCCATACGCCGCTACTCAGGACTTGGCAGGTGTGTTTTGGCAGCGTCGACCATGGCTTTGAAGTTCTCGAACTTGGTGTCCCCAGGAACCTCGCAGCCACTGCTCAGGATGTATCCGCCTCCTTTCCCCACAACATCTATCCGCTTGGCACAGTATGCCTCCATCTCCTCAGGTGTACCCAGTGCAGAAATCGAGGCAGGCACATCGCCCATGATACACATGTGGCCGTGAAGGACCTCCTTTGCCTTAAAGATATCGGTGGTACTGTCCAGTTCACAGATGCACTTCGCCTTAGGCAAGTCCTTGAGGTAAGGCAGGTTGATTGTCCAGTCGTTGTCGAAATGAAGTATGGTGATGAAGCCCTCTGAAGCGAATGCCTCCACCATTCTCTTCATATAGGGGAACTCAAAGCGTTCGAATATCTTTAGTGGGTAGTAGAACCCACCGCCCCTCTCCATCGCCAGCATGATACAAGGCAGCCCGGTGAGCTTGGCAGCTTCGAGCGCGCCCTCGATGAAGTCATCCACCGCAGCATCCAGTACAGCAGCTACCTTGTCCGGGTGGCGATGCAGGTCCAGCGTGAAATTCGTCAGGCTCCTCTTGATGGAGAAGAACATCAGTGGCGTGAGGGTCATTGCCCCTGACAGGACAGGAACGCCCTTTTCCTCCCACGCCTTCCTGTCCTTGACGAACTGGTCCATTTGCCGCTCGGCCCAGGCGATTATCTGGGCTTCCGTAGCGGGCAGAAACCTCGAGTAGTGTTTCTCGGCAAACCGGTTCCACCCCATCTTGGTAATGAGGTCATAATCTTCGAGAGTGATTTCCTCGCGCTCCTCGAATTGAGGCAAGTCGTTCTCGGAAAGCCCTCGCCCCGGCTGCCTGAGGGGTGGCACCATCACCACCGCAGAGACCCTGGGCGGTACCATATAGGCGTACCCCGGATAGATCATCCCATCCCAACCACCTACCTCATCGAAGACGTCCATGATGAGTTGCCTCGCTTGATCCAAGTCCCTGATGGCCTCTGCGTAGGTCATTCCCTTGTGGCGGCCGGGGAAAAAAGGGGTTATGAGTGGGAGGACGGGGACGCGGTCAACAGGCTGCAAATTGATAGCCGCATCGATTCTTTGCTTCGGGGTCAGCGTTAGTTTAGTTGCCATCTAGTCGCTCTTCTTTGTACCCAATATCCTGCAGCTCAATTGTGGTTTAGGCTCCACCGTCCGCCCAAATCAGCGTGGAAAACTGGCGACGCCTGTTCACCCTTGAGAACAGTATGTTATTCAATAATGATATACGCAGTCTTGAGAAATGTCAATAGGCGACAGGCTGTACAGGGATGGGCGGAATCCTTTGGAAGCTCATTTGGTGGATGCACCTCGATTTTGTCACAATGGCATCGTCTATCTTGCCAAATTCGACAAGTAATAGTAGTATGAAGCCAGCTTCGACGCCAGGGAGACTCTGATGAATTGGGCGGTCGGAATACTCGTAATGGTAGAGGCCGTGCTGGTAGTGGGTAGCACCTGTCTTGGTTTCGTCATGAGCAACTCCATGACATTTGCTGCTGGCTTTGTCATACTCACCACGGTCTGTGTGCTGGCTTGTCTCATACAGTTTCTCGGCGATAAAGCCGAATCCCCTTAGCTTTGCACCGTTCCCTGGTCTGAATTCGATACCTTTCAGACATGCTCTCGACCAATAGATTCTGTGCCGGATGTCTAGGTTTGTTTTGAGCAGGTGTATAATTAGGCCAGGTTCAGCGAAGCCAACGGATTGTAGGAGGAGGCAAAACGGTTATGCACCTTTTCAGCCTCCACAGATTCTCCTCTTACGGAAGATAGTAGACCACTTTGCTACGAGACAGCAGAGACTAACGAGAGGCCCCTTACTTCGTCTCTCAGCTTGTCGTAGAATCCTCCGCTCGCCCTTGTTTTGAAGGCGGTTGCTTAATACTCGGGATATGGACAACGGATTGCTGAACTGTTGCGGTCAAGCTCTTGAATCGGCATCACCATACCATCAACCGAAGGCAGATTTCGGAGGCAGGATTCCATTTGAAGCTATCCTCCTATATAATTGGGTTTAACACATTTCCAAGGAAGGATGCAATAGGGCACACCGAGATAGGCATCCATCCTTGAGATAAGAGAGGTGAGCAGGAGTTGACAAGAGTACTCATTCTGATACTGGTTGTGCTTATTGGCTGGATAATCTGGCAGTTGGTTGCGGGCGGAGGGTGTTAATGAGGTTTGTGTGGGTGTCACGTCCCCAGACCTGACCAGCGTGACTGTCACGCTGAGCGCAGCGAAGGGTCTCCAACTGGAAATGCGAAGGCTAAAATGTAGAATGCAAAGCTACAAGTCAAAATCCAAAAACGAGTTCAGGAGTTTGGCTCTGAGCAGCAAGAGAGACATATTTCCATTTCTATTTGTCATTTTGACTTTTGGCCTTTAATTTTCGTAATTACCCCCTCGGAGTAGGTAAAGGTGCAAGTGGATAGTTCCCCAACTAAGTCCTCGCCATACCATTTGGGTAGGCGCATAAAGGATACGATACTTCAGATTCCCCTATTGCTAATCAAGCTATTCAGGTTGCCAGGTTTTGTGCAACCTCTTGACTATGCAGACAAGGTAACTGGTGACCGCATTCGTGTTCGTGTTGGTAAGGGATATACAATAATCTCTGTTAATCACAGGGATTATTGGTTTAAGCGTACTACAGGTGCATTTGGTGGTACGGGTTATGCGTACTGTGTTCCTAGCGAGGAATCACTTTATTGCATATTGGGGCATATTCCTGAATGAGTTCACCTTCTCGCCTAGTTGGGTCATCCTTAAGAACTTCGTCAGTCCATTGGTCTGGGGCTTCCTTAGTGATACAAGCATTATCGCCATCTAGATGAGCAAGAAGACGAGTAGGGATATCGCCGCTGCCAATATATATGACTACATTGCCCCGAAAAAGACCATATACGCCGTTTTGATTAGGGTTTAGGGCTTTGACTCTATCTCTTGTATAAGGACGGAATCCGTGTTTGAATGGCATTATCGCACCTCCTCTCCGATTGATGTATACGTATTATAGCACTAGGTTAGAAGGTGTCAATGGGGTATAAAAACAAACAGGCCAGAGTCAGTAGTCACCTCTAGCCTGCTTGCGTTGGGTTCTGGTTTAGTCTCACTCAGGGGCTAAACCGACCTGCTACCATGATAATAGCCTATTTGTGCTAAAATGTCAATAGTTGCGCCCCGTATGGGACTTGAACCCATGCCCCCCAACTTAGCAGGTCGGTGCTCTAACCTTCTGAGCTAACGGGGCGTACGACTATTATAACATTGCTCATAGGATTGACAAATACTGATAGAAATGGCATAGTCTCCTGCAGAGATGGTCGGGGAGATATTTTCCGAGGATGCGAAGACAAAGGTTCGAGCTTGGCTTATGGAAGATGGATGGAGCTTGCGCCAAGAATCAGGAGCACAGGTTGCTTGGGTATTTGTGGCCGAAGATCGCCTGCATAGAAAACTTGTTGTCGGGCAAAATACTGGTCGGGAAGACATGTTGGTAATCCAGGGTGCAGTCGCGTTAGATGAGGAAATGACCAATAGAGTGGAGCAATTGTCTGAAAAACAGCGCAATGATTTTCTTTGGGATTTGCGTTTTGAGCTAGTACGAACCGACCTTGAATTTAGTGGTGTTCAAATACCATTAAAACGAGTGGAGGTATCGGAGCGGATATTTTTTGATGCTCTTACTAAAGATACTTTTCTTCAAAGGGCATCTCAAGTGCGTAAGGGTGTTATCATCGTACAGTGGATGTTGGCTAGGAGATTTGCTCAACAACCCCCCAAGAAAGAATTGGGATTCCAGCGATAGGAGGGTTTAATGGAACGAAAGGGTATAAAACGAGGCGATTTTGGACTAGGGGAACTCCCATCTTATGCCACCAATCCCGCAGTGGTGGATTTAATCTTCACCACAAAACAGGACTTTGAAGCTTTGCTAAAGAAGGCTTGTGAACAAAAGCCTAAACCTTCTCCAAAATCGTCAAAAACATAGGCTGTTCGTCTTTCCTATGGTTATACCTGAAGCCATACTCGTTGATATAACTCTGTAGATATTTCTGGCTCACTGCGTGGTAAACTCCATTAACACCACGCTTCAACAAGCTCCAAAAGCCTTCTACTGTATTTGTGTGTGCTCTGCCAATCACCCATACTTTTGACGCATGATGTACTCTCTTATGCTTGTATCCGTGGCTTGGTAGTCTGTTGTAGGTTGGGAGCTCATCAGTATAGACCATACTCTCAGGTAAGACATGCTCTTTGACTATGGGGAATAGAGTAGCAATCTTCGTATCTTTGGTTGCTGTGGCTGACAATTTACCATTCCGTTCAGCGATTCCGAGCACCGGCGTTTTACCTTCAGCACCACGGCCACGCTTACCAGGTCTATAACCGCCCATGTAGCATTCGTCTACCTCTACTTCCCCTGACATCGGGCTGTGGTTCTCCTGTAGTAGAGACCGAATCTCCCTAAACATGCGCCACGCTGTCTTGTAAGTAACTCCTGTCTCTCGTTGTAATTGCTTGGCTGATATACCACAGCGAGTAGCACTCATTAAGAACATAG
>JACNFS010000091.1 GCA_014384515.1 Dehalococcoidia bacterium
TTAGCAATGCCATCCGCCAATACAAACCCCAAGCTAGCCCCCAAGTGGGCTTGACATCGGCTTGTCGGGGACTGGCAAGAGACTCGACCACTCTGACCACGTTCGGCTGTCTCTCACTCACTACTTCGGGCTGTCTCTCACTCACTACTTCGGGCTGTCTCTCACTCACTACTTCGGGCTGTCTCTCACTCACTACTTCGGGCTGTCTCTCACTCACTACTTCGGGCTGTCTCTCACTCACTACTTCGGGCTGTCTCTCACTCACTACTTCGGGCTGTCTCTCACTCACTACTTCGGGCTGTCTCTCACTCACTACTTCGGGCTGTCTCTCACTCACTACTTCGGGCTGTCTCTCACTCACTACTTCGGGCTGTCTCTCACTCACTACTTCGGGCTGTCTCTCACTCACTACTTGCGGCTGCCTCTCACTGACTACTTGCGGCTGCCTCTCACTCACTACTTGCGGCTGCCTCTCACTCACTACTTCGGGCTGCCTCACGCTGACGACTTCGGGCTCCCTCTCGCCAGCCAATTTCGTGCCGCAAGCTCCGCAAAACTGCTGCCCCACATTATTCACTGAACCACAACTAGGGCAATTGACCTTTTGCTCCATATTATCGGCCCCCCTCTCCTTTTTGCCGCATTATATAACTTGTGCTTGCCATATACAAGACCTATTAAGCTATCAGAGATAACTTGGTTGCCAGCTTAGGCCATAATAAGAAGCATGTGTTATAATCCCAGCGATGAAGGTCTCTGAGCTGGGGGAATTCGGCTTAATTGAACTCTTGGCCGACATTGTTGATAAGACAAAGAATCTCCAAAATGCCTCATGGCGACAGTTGCTCATCGGCATTGGCGATGATGCCGCTGCCTGGCAGGGCGACGGTTCCATCCAACTAGCCACCACAGATAGTCTAGTTCAGGACACACACTTCGACCTCAATATTACCGGTTGGGAGGAACTCGGTTGGAAAGCCATCGCAGTCAACCTGAGCGATATTGCAGCTATGGGCGGCGTTCCCAGATACGCTCTCGTCTCCCTAGCTCTGCCCGGCGAACTCGAAACAGACAGCCTCACCGGCCTGTACCAGGGCATGGCACACATAGCTAACGAGTTTGGGGTCGCCATAGCCGGCGGCAATATTGCTTCCGCCGGCAAGACCATGATTACCGTCACTGTCCTGGGTAGGCTGGAAGGAAAACATGCCCTCACTCGCTCGGCAGCCATACCCGGCGACCGAGTAGCCGTTACCGGATATCTAGGGGTATCAGCCTCTGGTCTCAGAATGCTCAAACAAAACCTCAACCTTGATGCTGAAACCAGCAACCTCCTCAGGCAAGCCCATCTCCAGCCAACGCCCAGGGTAAAGGAGGGACAGACTCTGCTACGTCAAGGAGTCAGGGCCGCTATAGATGTAAGCGATGGCTTGATTGCCGACTTAGCTCACATATGCAAAGCAAGCCAAGTCAGCGCCAGAATTAGAGAGAAATTGGTGCCAATCCACCCTGTGGTTCAAGCGAGTTTCAAAGCGGACTGTCGACAATTGGCTTTGACTGGCGGCGAGGACTATGAGCTGCTTTTTACCGCAACCAACCAGGTTATTGAACAGGTAAAGCAAGCCGTCTCCTGCCCGGTGACCGTAATTGGTGAGATAACTGAGGGGATGCCGGGACAGGTGACCCTGATTGACACCGCTGGTAGAAGTATTGACTGGCAGAAAGCAGGCTGGGAGCATTTTAAATCTGAAGCATGAGCACCAAAATGACAGCTTTACAGCTCAATTCTCACAGCCCAGAGCAAACTCAACGGTTGGGAGTCCAACTCGGAGAATTGGCTCAGGCCGGTGACGTCTTTCTTCTTTCTGGCAGCCTGGGGAGCGGCAAGACTTGCCTGACACAAGGTATCGCCTGGGGCATCGGTGTCAAAGAGTATGCCTTCAGTCCTTCCTTTGTCATAGTTAGAGAGTATTACGGCAGACTCACTCTGTACCACATTGATTTCTACCGACTCAACAGCATCGGTGAAATCGTAGACCTGGGGCTCGATGAATACTTCAGTGGCAGCGGTGTTTGTGTGGTCGAATGGGCCGACAAAGGCATAACAGTTTTGCCTCAAGAGAATCTGCTTATAAGGTTCAGCTACATATCGGATACGGAGCGCTCCCTAAGCCTGGAACCCAGAGGCGAGCGCTATTCACAATTGCTGAAATCTCTAAACCTGGGCTCGGAGATATGGAATTAGCTATAGATACATCAACCGATTTCGCCACCATCGGCTTGTCCCGTGAAGGGGAAACGGTGGCCGAAGTGGCCTGGCATTCAGGGCAAAACCATACCACGGAGCTGGTGCCGAATATAGTTCATTTGCTGAATCAGGCTAAGCTTGGTCCTCAGTCGCTTGGCGCCGTTTTCGTGGCCAAAGGCCCAGGTAGCTTCAATGGACTTCGAGTAGGTATGAGTACAGCAAAAGGGTTAGCCTTCGCCTTGAAAATCCCGCTGGTTGGAATAAGCACTCTGGAAATCGAAGCGTACCCTTTTGCCTTTACCAGGCTGCCTCTATGCCCTATTCACAATGCCGGTCGCGGGGAGATTGCGACGGCTCTCTACCAGCAAAATGATGACTGGCAATGCCTGAGAGAAGAGTATATCACCACTGTCGATGTTCTGTGCAAACGAATTCAACGGAAAACACTCTTCTGCGGTGAAATCCCACCGTCCGTAATTCAGCAAGTAGAGCAGCAGCTAGGCAAACGAGCCATAATACCTGACCCCGCAGCGAGACTGCGTCACGCCAGCCACCTGGCAGCACTAGGCTGGCAACGTCTGAAGAAGGGCGACCAAGATAATCCAGCAAGTCTCCAGCCCTTATACCTGCGTCAACCACCAATTACCCAGCGCAAAGTCAAATAGGAGCCAAACTGTCGGAAGGAGTTCAAAAATGGAAAGAAGTCTAGTACTTATCAAGCCTGATGCCATTCAACGAGGACTAGCCGGAGTCATCATCTACCGTCTTGAAAGACGGGGGCTCAAGATTGTGGCTATGAAGATGCTTCAAATGGACAAAACCCTAGCCCAGCGGCATTACGCCATCCACCAGGGCAAAGCTTTCTTCAATGACCTGGTCGAATTCATCACCTCCAGCCCCATCATTGCTGCTGTCTTTGAGGGAGAAAAAGCCATAGAAGCCATACGACAGACCATGGGTGCAACCGACCCAGCCAAAGCCTCCCCAGGTAGTATTAGAGGTGACTTCGGACTGGATATCCAGCAGAATCTAGTGCACGGCTCCGACTCGGCAGAAACCGCCAAACAAGAAATAAGCCTTTTCTTCTCACCAGAGGAGATTCTGAGTTACGCCAAAGAAATTGACAACTGCATGAAAGATCTTAAATGATTGCGCATGACAAAAATCCTAAGCTCTAAGCTCGAAATCCCAAACAAATCCTAATGACCAAAAACCAAAATTCAACACAATATGACCTGGAGGAGAGAACATTCAAATTTGCTGGGAGCGAATTACATAGAAGCAAATGAGGCATTAAGTAAGAAGGATTTCTTGATGAGAATCAAGATATGTCGCAAAGAAGCCAAAGAGAGCGGATACTGGGTGAGGCTTATAGAAGTGAGTAACTCCAATTTGAGGAATGAACAAGAAATGCTCCTGAAAGAATCTGTAGAATTGACCAAGATATTCGGTTCAATCCTAACAAAGAGCCAGTAGTTTTGGATTTAGCTACTTGGATTTTGATATTGTTTAGAATTTAGAAATTCGGATTTAGGATTTACTATTACTGGTGGATCACTGGATCCTGATTATCGGCGTGGCTTTATCCCACAAGTCATCCAACCGATAATAATCCCGCTGTGACGGAGAGAAGATGTGAACAATGACTTCTCCCAAATCCAGGAGAATCCACCCTGAATCAGCCGTACCCTCGCTATGATAAGGAATGACGCCTTCCTGTTTCAATATTCCGCGAATCTCTTGCCAGATAGCTTCTATCTGGCGGGTGCTGTCGCCGCTACAAACAACGAAATAATCAGCGAAAGAGCAAATCTGTCTGGCATCCAGCATAACGATATTGTCGGCCTGCTTGTCTGAGGCAGCCTCTACCGCCCGCCGGGCAACTTCTATAGCTTGCAGAACTTATCCCTCCAGATCAGCTTCGCTAACAACCACGCCAATAATTATAGCACATTTCGAAATGTGTCCTGAATCTAGCTAGTTTGTGTGGCAATTCGACCTCCTCCTCAGTATAATTGTGCCAAACAGAGTTATTAGAGCCGACCTCATGGAGAAATTACTTTTCGGACCGGCTGGAGTCCTCAAGAGCGTCGAACCGCCTTCAACAATAGCCGGCATCAAGTATGTTGCCGAGCTGGGCTTAGGCTGCATGGAACTGGAATTTGTCCAAAGAGTTTACATGGGCCGAGAAACTGCTTTGACAGTGGCTGAGGTGGCTAACAATAAGAAGATAGCACTTTCTGCCCACGGCCCCTACTACATAAATCTCAATGCTCGGGAGCCGGAGAAGCTAAGAGCCAGCCAGGACCGAGTGCTCCACACAGCCCGCATCGCTTCCCTCTGTGGCGCCACAAGCATCGTCTTCCACGCCGCCTTCTATCTCGGTGACCCGCCAATCCAGGTGTACGAGCGAGTCAAGAAGCAACTCCAACAGATAACCAGCCAGCTGAGAGGCGAGGATAATCGAGTCTGGATCAGACCTGAAGTCACCGGCAAATCCAGCCAGTTCGGAACTCTGGAGGAGGTGATCGAACTAAGTGCCGAGGTGGAAGGCGTAGCTCCATGTATAGATTTTGCTCACTGGCACGCTCGCACCGGAAAGTTTAATTCCTACAACGAATTCATATTTGCCCTCAAGCAAGTGGAAAACAAACTGGGCAGACACGCCTTGAATAATATGCACATTCACGTCTCAGGCATAGACTATGGCAAGCACGGAGAAATAAAGCATCTAAGCTTGACAGAATCAGATTTCAACTATATTGACTTTATTGCCGCCTTGCGCGACTACAAGGTCAAAGGGCTGGTCGTCTGCGAGAGCCCCGACAAATACCGTGAGCAAGACGCATTGCTTCTACTACGAACATACAAAGCCGCTTCTCATCACTAGGCGAACTCACGTTGACCAGACTCCACAGAGACGAATTCATTTCATATATTCAGTGACTTCTGATATAATACTCGTGAAGGAAAGGTAACGTATGAAAGGCAAGTGGTGGCAAGGTAGCTTATTCTACCTTTTGATTCTAGTGGCAATAATGGCTCTAGCTTTCAGCTTTTTGCCGATATCTAAGGGTCCTGAGGAAGTAGATTTCTATACCTTTATCGCTCAAGCCAAGCAAGGGCAAATCGATACCATTGAGCAGCAAGGAAGCAGACTCATCGGTTTAAGAGGCGATGAGAAGATAATCAGGGCATCTTTCGTCGGCAGCACCAAGGAACTTATGGATACGATGAAAGAGGCGGGGATAGCACTTGGGCAAAGCGGGATAAAATTCGCTGTCAAGACTGGCGGGTTCGACTGGGGAGGGATAATGATCAGCTTCATTCCCCTCCTGTTATTCGGTGCTCTGCTCTTCTGGCTCTTCCGCTCAGCTCGAGGAGCTAATACCCAAGCTTTCAATTTTGCTAAGAGCCGGGCACGGCTGGCGGCTGGTGACAAACCCACTATCACCTTTGATGACGTCGCCGGGGTCGATGAAGCCAAAGGAGAACTCCAAGAGGTAGTCGAGTTTCTCAAATCACCTGAGAAGTTTCTGGCATTAGGAGCTCGCATCCCACGAGGCATACTGCTGGTAGGCCCACCAGGTTGTGGCAAGACTTTGATAGCCAAGGCTACTGCCGGCCAGGCTGGAGTCCCATTTTACTCTATCAGCGGCAGCGAATTTGTGGAGATGTTTGTCGGTGTCGGTGCTTCCAGGGTCAGGGACCTTTTCGACCAAGCCAAGCGCAATTCGCCGTGCATTGTCTTCGTTGACGAAATCGATGCCGTCGGCAGACATCGTGGCGCCGGCCTAGGTGGCGGTCATGACGAACGGGAGCAAACCTTGAACCAGATATTGGTGGAAATGGACGGCTTCGACAGCAGCGTTAATGTTATTGTTCTCGCCGCTACCAACCGCCCTGATATCCTTGACCCGGCATTGTTGCGGCCTGGCCGCTTCGACCGCCATGTTGTCATCGACCAACCGGATATCAATGGTCGCAAAGCCATCCTTGAGGTGCACGCTAAGGGGAAGCCTCTGGCAAAAAAAGTCTCTTTAGAAGTAATTGCCAAACAGACTCCTGGCTTCAGCGGCGCCGATTTAGCCAACCTAATCAATGAGGCAGCTATTCTGGCAGCCAGGCATGACCGCAAAGATATTCGTACCAGCGAATTAGAAGATTCCATTGACCGCGTTATCGCCGGGCCTGAAAAGAAAGGGCGGGTGATAACTCAGAAGGAAAAGGAGCTTATCGCCTACCATGAAACCGGGCATGCTCTAGCCTCCAAAATGCTACCAAACGCCGACCCGGTGCACAAAATCTCCATTGTGGCTCGAGGGATGATGGGAGGCTGGACACGCTTTCTGCCCACCGAAGACCGCCATTTGTGGACACGTCCCCAGTTTGAGGATATGTTGGTAGTAACCCTGGCCGGACGAGCAGGTGAAGAGATTGCCTTTGGTGAAATAACCACCGGAGCCCAAAACGACCTGGAAAAGGCAACTGGCCTTGCCCGAAAAATGGTAACCGAATACGGAATGAGCACAAAGCTAGGACCTCGCACCTTCGGTCGCCGGGAGGAGCTCATTTTCCTCGGTCGTGAAATCCACGAGCAGCGGGATTACAGTGAGAAGATAGCCGAGGAGATTGATAAAGAGGTTCATGGTCTTATTCAACGTGCCTACGATACTGCCAAGGAAATCCTGACTGAGAATAAAGAAAGGCTGAAGCTCATCGCCGAACGTCTCATCGATAAGGAGACTATCGAAGAGGCGGAATTTGAGGCTTTGGTTAAAAAACCAATGCCATCGCCTGAGCTACAAGCCGCACCAGCTTCCTAACATCGCCACAGCTGTAGGCTTAGCACTAACTGCTGCCGAAGTCGCATGATTGAGATTACCTCAAAACCTCTTTCCCCACAGTTCATAATCGACAAAGTCAAGAAAGACGACTACGGCGCTATCGTTACTTTCGTCGGCACAGTGCGCAATACAACTCGAGGCAGGAAAATCGCCTTCCTGGAGATTGAGACCCGCGACGAAAAGGCTGAGACAAAACTGCATGAGGTAGTTTCCGAGATCAATCGCAAGTGGCAGCTTCACGACGCAGCCATCAGCCGCAGAATCGGCAAGCTAAGAGTCGGCGAAATTGCCCTGGTTATCGCTGTAGCCGCAGCTCATCGTCAAGAAGCTTTCCAAGCCTGCCAGTACGCCGTCGATAGGCTCAAGCAGGGCGGAATTACAACGGAAAAAGAAGTTTATGCGACTGACGAAAGCCCAGCAGAAAGCCAAACGTGACAGCCGTTTCTATTTCCGGCGCTGGATAATGTAGGTAGCCAGGTCAAGCAAAGCCTGACGGGCGCTATTATCAGGGAGCTTCTCCACAGCCCGGCAGGCCCGGGAAGAGAAATCGGCAGCGATGGCCAAACATTCACCGATAACCGGCGAATTACGAATCTTCTCCACAGCTAGCGCCACACTTTCGGCATCTCTGTCCTCAATAACACTCTTTATCAGATTGTCCTCAGGATGAGACTCGGCAAAAAGTATCGAGGGAAGAGTCACTGCGCCTTCACCTAAATCAGAACCCACTGGTTTACCAACTTCGGCCTCCTCACCAACAAAATCCAGAACATCATCTAAAATCTGAAAGGCCATACCAAGATTATGGCCATAGTCTTTCGTTGCCTCCACCACCTCTTCAGGAGACTGACTTAGAATAGCGCCTGATTCAGTTGCCAGTGAGAAAAGACAAGCTGTCTTAGCACTGATCCACTCGTAATAGTAGTCACGAGCCTCTTTCAAATCGAAGGCGATACCGGTTTGTCTTACCTCGCCGCCGGAAATAGTCATAAGCGCCTGAGCAAATTGTTCTATCACCCTCAAGTTCCCGGTGCTGGCCGCGACACTAGCAGCCTTGGCAAACAGGTAATCACCAAGCAGTAATGCTCTGTTTTCACCCCAGGCAGAGCTAACTGTCGGCTTGCCACGGCGGATTGGTGAGTGGTCCACAATATCGTCATGAACCAGAGTAGCCGTATGGAGAAGTTCCACTGCTGTTGCCATCGGCACAAGGAGGGCGGGGTCGTAGAGATGAAATTTCCCGCAAAGCAAGGCTAGCGATGGCCGAATTCGTTTGCCACCGCCTGTCAAGGCATATCCCAGCAACTGGCCGAGCAAAGGAACATCGACATGGGCCACCGCCTCTAGGCTTTGCTCGACCTTCTCTAGGTCGTCTTCGATAGGTTCATAGATATCACTAAGATTCATTTGTGGTTAACCGCAAGATTCCTTATGATTCCCTTCGTCTAGCGGGGGGACATCAATGGCCGAGAGAAACTAACCCCCCCCACCTAGCCTCGCCTTTCAAGGGAGAAGCCGATCATTTGATACCATGTGGGAGACTATGATTTCTCACTTCCGAGACGGCTACTTTCTTCATCCACAATGCTCTCATCCAGCTTATCAAACAGCGGCTGTGGAGGTGGCAGCTTTTGCCCTGACGGAACCGATTGAATCCTCCAGCCAGATGCCTCAATCTTGCCATCGAACCCAAGAAGATTATGAAGTTCCTGGGAGCTAAAAGGCAGAAATGGATAAAGAATAGTCTTCAAAGCCGAAAGCACTGACAACACCACATAAATGGCTGTAGCTGAAGCTTGGCTCTCCTCCTTAATTGTTTTCCAGGGAGCTTTATCATCAAGGTACCGGTTAGCTTCCTGAGCTAGTGACATAGCCGCCCTGACACTCTCCCTGAAATGACAACCATAAAGAAGTGTATCAACGTTGTCCAACGCAGCCTGAGCCTTACCAAGAAGTTCCTGACTGTGACTATCAAGTTCTCCAGGGGCTGGTACTACTCCAGCGAAATTACGGTGCGCAAAAGTGAGAACCCGATGGGCTAAATTGCCGTAAGTAGCCACGAGCTCATCATTATTGCGGCGAACAAACTCACGCCACGAGAAGTCAGTATCCGCAGTTTCCGGCATGTTTATAGATAAGACATAACGCAGCGGGTCTGGGGCATACCTCTCCAAATAGTCAGGAAGCCATACCGCCCAGTTGCGGCTCGTGGAAAGTCTCTTGCCTTCAATAGTCAAGAACTCATTGGCCGGAACATCATAGGGAAGGTTATGATCCCCGTAGCCCATTAACATTGCCGGCCATATAAGCGTATGGAAAGGTATGTTGTCTTTGCCGATAAAATAGAAGCTTTTGGCTCCGTTCCCCCAGAAAGGCTGCCAGGCCGCACCGTCGCCATTGTTGATTGCCCATTCCTTGCTTGCCGAAAGATAACCGATAACCGCCTCAAACCAGACATAGATGCGTTTCCGTTCAAAGCCAGCTTGAGGGACAGTTACTCCCCACTCTATATCCCGAGTTATTGCCCGATCCTTAAGCCCACCCTTCAGAATACCCAAGGTAAAATTCAGCACATTGTGACGCCAGTGGGTTTGCTCCTGTACCCAGGCTTTCAATCTATCTTCAAAGGCACTGAGGCGAAGGAAGAAATGCTCGGAAACCTCAAAGCGAGGAACTGTAGAACAAAGACGGCAACGAAGGTCAACAAGGTCGCTAGGATTCAAAGTCCTGCCACATTCGTCACACTGGTCACCCCGCGCCTGGGGAGAATGACAATAGGGACAGGTGCCTTCAATATAGCGGTCGGGCAGAAAGCGCTGGCAGCGAGGGCAATAAGCTTGAGACGCAACATCCTTGTACATATAGCCTTTGTCCAATAAGCCGAGGAAGATATCATGAGCCACCTGAGCATGATTCGGGGTGCCGGTGGTAGTAAACAAATCATAGGAAATACCCAGCTTCTGCCAGCAATCGAGAAACTCCTGATGATACCTGGAGACTATCTCTTGAGGAGATTTGCCCTCTTGTTCAGCGCGCAGCGTAATTGGCGTTCCATGCTGATCGCTCCCCGAGACCATCAATACCTTATTACCCTTAAGACGGTGATAGCGAGCAAAGATATCGGCCGGCAAGTAAGCCCCAGCTATCTGCCCCAGATGAAGCGAACCATTGGCATAAGGCCAGGCTACGCCGATAAAAACATGCTCAGACATCAATCTGCTTCTCGCTCAAACTGTTATCATTCAGATTCTCTGATGACTCTAGCTCTGGCGGGAAAAAGGTAAGCACCCGCTCACCCTTTTGTTCCCAATAGGCCGCGTAGCCTTTGCTCAAACAGCAGTCGATGCACAAACACTGTTTTTCATCTTCTTCCATGACCAAATATCGCTCCCCATCCCCGATAACACGGCCACAACCATCACACTTGATTTCCCCTATAGCAATACAACCACGACGCATTGTTACTCTCCTTTAGCCAGCCTTAGCCAAGCTTGATAAAGTTCCTTTCTTGACACACCGCTAGTTTCAGACAACCGAGCTACGGCTTCCCTGGCACGACTTCCTTGCCGATACAGCTCGTATAGTTCCGCTTCAACTTGTTCAGTAATCTCAGGCTTCTGCCTCGGCTTACCTTCAATGACCAAGGTAAATTCACCCCTTGGTTGGGTAAAATGCTCTATTGCTTGGCTCAACCTGCCTCTAAAGACTTCCTCGTGAACCTTGGTAAGCTCCCGGCAAACCGCCAGTTTCCTGTCTCCAAAGATCTCCAGGGCATCTTTCAGTGTTTTCAAAAGCCGGTGGGGAGCTTCAAAGGCAACCACAGTCCACGGTTCATCAGCCACAGCCTGGAAAACCCGCTGCCTGTCTCCGTGTCGGCGAGGCAAGAAGCCAAGGTAAAGAAATTGACCAGCCGGTAATCCAGAAACCACCACAGCCGTAATCACTGCCGAGGCACCCGGAACAGGCACAACAGGAACACCGTGCTCAATAGCTGCTGCAATAAGTTCATAACCAGGATCACTCAATCCCGGCATGCCGGCTTCCGAGACCAGGGCCACATCTTTTTCTTTAAGGCAATCCAAAAGGTAACCGAGCTTGGCTCGTTTGCTGTGCTCATGATAGCTAGTTAGCGGCGTCTTTATGTTATAAGCGTTGAGCAGTTGGCGTGTGGTACGCGTATCTTCAGCAGCAATCAACTTCACCTGACCCAACAAACGCAAAGCTCGCAAAGAAATATCTTCCAAATTCCCGATCGGCGTAGCCACAATATAGAGAGCAGGCACAATTCTAGTACAACAATTATAACCTACTGCCGCAAACTGGTCTAGTACATGCGCTAAATCAAGCCTTGGCTAGTCTCGTTAAAAGCTTGGTCCAAGGCGCTGTTGCGCCCATGATAATATGCATGTCATTCTGGTGACCAACGGGGGCAACTTCATCAAGACTTGAGTGGCAGATTACTAATGCGACTTTTGCCTCTCAAGTGGCCTATTTTTATGAGAAATGACACCTGTTCCGCCGCCGCTGCATCCTTGGCTTGCTGGCAGATGTCGCGTACCTTCGTAGCCTTACGGTAGTGTCGTTTTGACAAATGGATTGTGTGATACACTACAAGTCAAGAGGTGACGCAGGCTGTAAAGGAGTTGTAGCGATGAATGGGCAGCAGATCAGACAGCAAGAATGGCAAGAATGGCAGGAACAACAGGAACTCAAGCAACTGCGGGAGTGGCAGGAGTTCCCGGACTCGAAGTTGGTGCTATTTGACCACATGGCACACGGACATACATCAGTAACCACAGAAGTTGTCCCATCCGATACGATTGGGAAGAAACTTCGGGAGGCAGTGGTCACTATCGATGTTGTTATCCCTGCGTTCAATGAAGGAGGCTGTATTGAGGGCGTGCTGCACGATGTGATGATGGCAAGACAGGATGACTGGTTTCAAATACAGAATATCTATGTGATATCGGACGCATCGACGGATCAGACGGATGACGTCGTGCAACAAATGGCCGCAAAAGACGGAAGGGTAAAGCTGATCAGGAAATCGGGAAGGAGGGGCAAGCAAGACTCAATAAATCTAGCCTTCTCAATCACCAAGGCTGATGTTATCATTTTTATTGATGCCGATGTCATGTTAGCGAGTGAAGATAGCATAGCGAAGCTGGTGCAACACTTCCGTGACGCTAACGTTGCCGTGGTTCAGGGCGGCCTCGTCCATCCCCGTCCTGGCTTTATTCTCAATCCAGCGAAGCAAGCGGCATATTTTGACTGGCTCTTGGTGGACAAGATCAGAAGGCGGAAGGCCATCTCCTGGTGGAGTATCGATGCGCGTGTGATGGCCCTATCCAGAGACTTCTATGAACAGCTTGTTTTGCCGCTCTCTCTTGCCGATGATCAGTTTATCTTCTACTCGTGTATTCAACAGGGTCGCAATTTTGTATGGGCGGACGACGCCATCTTCTACTATGGACCGCCCGAGTCGATTGCAGATTTCAGCCACCAGTGGAGCAGGTACTTCTTCTACACCAAGAAATCGCGTCAATACTTTGGCAAAGACCTGATAGACAGGGACATGAGCGTTCCTGGTCTATGGCGAACCATCTTGTCTACCTTTCTTCGTCATCCCTTCTGCGGACTAATGTGGGTCTTGTGCTTTGCCATAAGCAGAGTTGAGTTCATGCTTGGAGTTGATTTCGATAAATATGAACGCGGTTTCTTCTGGACCAAATCCAGTCCGCTAAGAAACATCGGCCAAACGCATGGCTGGCAGGAGAGGGGATGAGACGTCACCAAGGTACCGAAGCGAGTACATTTGCTTGACTCCAACTCCCCGCCTTTGCTATAGTCTGCACCAACCACTCCGAAAAGATAACTATGGCTATTCCAAAATCCAGAGATATGAAACGCGCCTACGGTTTTGATGAAGTCGCCCTTGTCCCCGGAGATGTGACCATTAATCCCGACCAGACAAACATAGCCTTCACCATCAGGAACTTGACCTTTTCCACCCCCATTCTGGCCGCAAGTATGGACGCCATAGTTGATCCAAACTTTGCCATTCTGACAAGCAAGTTGGGAGGATTGGCCGTCCTTAACCTGGACGGGGTCCAAACAAGATATGAAAAACCTGAAGAGGTTCTGGCTGAAATCAGTCAAGCCTCTGATGCCGAGGTCACTGCGCTGCTGCAGAAGATTTACTCGCAGCCCGTCAAAGAGAACCTCATCGCCGAGCGAATTCAAACAATAAAACAGGCTGGGGCTACTTGCGCTGTCTCCCTAATTCCAGCCACTACCAAGCGACTGGCCCCGGTTGCCGATGAAGCCGGAGCTGATATCGTGGTTGTTCAGTCCACAGTCACCACTGCTCGTCATATTTCCAAGAGCTACCGAGGGCTTATCTTCTCCGAGCTGTGCCAAATGGTATCCATGCCAGTCATAGTTGGCAATTGCGTCACCTATGGCGCCGCCTTAGAACTGATGAGAACTGGCATCGATGGCATCTTGGTCGGCATTGGCCCCGGAGCTGCCTGCACTACTAGAGAGGTCATTGGCGTTGGCGTTCCTCAAGTAACGGCCACCATGGATTGCGCCGCTGCCCGTGACACGTATTTCGAAGAAACCGGCAGATACGTAGCACTCATCACCGATGGTGGTATTCGCACCGGCAGCGATTTGTGCAAAGCCTTCGCCTCAGGAGCTGACGCCGTGATGCTGGGGTCAATTCTGGCCCAAGCCAAAGAGGCTCCGGGGAAAGGCTACAACTGGGGTATGTCTCATCCCAACCCAGCATTGCCCAGGGGTACGCGGGTTAAGGTTGGTGCTCGGGCTTCGCTGGAACAACTCCTATTCGGACCAACTTCAGTCACCAACGGGACTGAGAACTTCGTTGGTGCACTGCGCACCGCTATGGGCGTTTGCGGTGCCCTCGCCATCAAGGACATGCACAAGGTTAAGATGGTAATCGCCCCGGCCATCAAGACCGAAGGCAAATACTTCCAGGCAATGCAGGGCATGTCCTGAACCGGGAACCACCTACAGGAAAACGGAAAAACAAAACCAGACGCCAAAGCCAACCAGAACCAGAGCACAAATACCGAAAACAGTCCTCTGAACTTTCTGTGTCCACAAATGCCTTGTCTTGAACACACTCATTGATACCAACTGCTCCCAAACCAAATCACACGACCAGTGTACGACAGCGAAAAGAAGCAACGCCCAGATCCCAAACTCAGCGGCAGTGGCTATTAGGGCTACTCCAATAGTCGCCCACCATAAGAAGAAATAGGGGTTAGCTCCAGTCATTATCACTCCAGTGATGAAAGAGCCATACGGCAAATCAGCAGCCTCTCCCACAGCTTTTCCAGTAACTCGGAACACCATTGCACCCATGAAAATCAACATTAGGCCACCAGCCAGACCGATGATTTTCTTGGCCTCTGGAGAAGCAAAGAAATGAGCAAAACCGAAATAAAT
>JACNFS010000020.1 GCA_014384515.1 Dehalococcoidia bacterium
ATTTCTGCCTCCTTGGGAGGCTATCGACAGTGACCACAGAAAACGTCAGAACCAGAGAATATTATATGAAATCAGGTCAGCCTATCCTATGGGTAAAGATAGGCTACTCCACCACGATCATCAGCTTCAAGTGTGCGCATGTAGGTTTCACCCACGCGCAAACTTGCACACATCGTTGCATCGGACTGGTTTCCAGGGCAATGTTCGTTAGGTGTAGCATGGTCCAGTCCAAGGCCATGCCCAAATTCGTGGGCAGCAGCAGAACGCAAATCATATTGATTGCCCGCTGGCGTTCCGCTGCTGGTGTACCAATTCTCGGCCGAGTCATACTTAATCTCTATTGGGTGTAGTTGCCCTTTTTTACCAACCCCGATTTTCGCTAAGAAAATTACTATAGTGGTTGAATTTCTTTGCCCATTTGCGTAGAATTGATAAGAAAATTCAGGATGATTTTAACAAATCTGCCGTGGTAAATGAGAGCAACTGCACCCATCTCTATTCCAGTGATAGTGCTACCAGAGAGCCACAATGTTGTGCGCGCTAGGGCATCTCCTGAGCCGTCAAGTGACCCATATTTGACCAGGTTGCCGGGATCAGGGGAATTGATCCATGCCCAACTTGACGTAGACACCTCGGTCCAAACGTATGCACCGTACCACGTTCCGTCCTTGAAACTGCCAGGTAAACTGAGGTCATATGTGTAGATTGCGCTGTCGCCTGACCACCAGCAACATATATTGGCTGCATTGGCGACTTTCCAGACAACCAGTGCGATGGTTATTGCTAGAGCCAGAGCGGCTACCCCTCGTAACCAGCGAGTTTTCATGGCAGATCTTCCTCCTTCTTGTCATCGTGTGGGGAATAGGCAATTCCTCTGATGCATATTTATTATACCACAAATCGCTCAACCTTTGGTAACAGAACTGTAACAATTTCATAACAATTCTGTAACAAAAAGCGCTTGCCTTCTCGACAGGCGCTTCTCTCTGCGCTTGAAGCCTCAATCCTCGCATCACTCTGGCTTCCCCAATCTGTATCCTACTCCTCGTACGCATACGATGTGTTGAGGCCCACCGGGCGCATCGCCTATCTTCCTCCTCAGCCGGCTAACACACATGCGCACCAAGCCGTAGCTTCCGTCGTCAGCCTCATATCCCCACACCTTTTCCAACAACTCATCATACCCCACCACCCTGCCCGTGTTCCTAGCCAGATAGGCCAATAGGTTGAACTCGATCTTTGTCAGGTGAAGCTTTTCCTCCCCCCGCCTCACCTCTCTAGCACGCAAATCAATGAGCAATTCGCTGACCAACAAGCGGTCGTTCCCCACCCTCCTTAGCAACTTGTGACCGCGCAGTTTCAGCTCTTGAAGGTCAAAAGGCCTCACTAACACCTCGTTACAACCAAGCTGCAGGGCTAGCCGTGCTTCCTCATGGGTGGGAACTACGGCCAGCACGGGAACCTTCGCTTGTTCGCGCAGGCTTTGAAAGGTCGCGGGGTTAAGCGGCACCACAGAGGCATCAAGGACGACCGCTCGCATCTCCCCACCAAATCGCACCTTGCCTACATCCTTTGCCATCAAGACGCTCACCTTCTCGGCAGCCATGCATCGGGCCAGTTGGTCTCCCAGCTCTTTCCCTTGAATGCTTATAGTATCATGCGCCTGGGCCATATTGATGCCACCAAAAGCAATAGGCACCCCAATTCCAATATGGCTACGAATACGAGAATATTTCGGGGTTAGGCTCCCCATATTGGATACCAAACGTTGTACTACTCCAGATTCGCCCATGGTCACGGAAGCGAGGAGAGCTGCAATAACCGTAGGGTCTATTATACCCTCTACCTCTGGTGAAGTCGTTTGGACAATCGTATGGGGGTAACTGTCCGCAAGCATACCATGCTGTGTGATGGAAGCCCAAACTAAGCAGGGTGCCTCTAGGGTCGCCATGTGGCCCGTAGGTGCCCCACACCCCGTCCACATTGTCGAGTATCGTTCTTGGATGAGTGCTCATTGTGTATTCTGTGGACGCAGTGGTCCATTGCGGAAAACACGGAATACCGTGAGGGTACTAATAGCTAGCAGGATGATGTGAGGGGTCGCATACCCCCAGTGCGCGACGAATGGACTTGGCGGTGTCCCATCTGAGATCCCAGAACCGTGAAATGCAAACCAAAGGATAGTCGGGGGGATTTGCAAGACGACTAAAACGGCGTATCCCAGTCCCAGGATAAGCTGGCGGAGTTTCGTGCGTTTCGCCCCCACAGTCAAGGCAAGGATGCCCAGGGCAATACCGAGTCCCACAGATACTTGTCCCCACAAAACCACCTCGGCTTCCGTTGGACCGAAAGCCCGGAAGATGTACACGAATCCCAGAATGATGGCACCTACGGCTCCTGCAACCATCAATGTGACATTTCTTATCGGCATAATTTCCTTTACTCCTGGCAAGGCTAACGGGGCTTCTTGAATTACAGCAGCCCCGTTACCTTGTCCGCTCCTACGCACTACTTGATCAGTGCTCCCTCCGGGGTAACTCATCGCCGGCAAATAACCGGAGGTACGGGTATACATCATTGAAGGATGCGTGGATGAAGGAAGGTAGTCCGTCGGGGAGCAATTCAACCTGCTTGAGGTTGGCCTGGATCTGCTCGGCCTCCTTAGTTCGGGAAGCGACAAGGCGTAGATAGCTCCCCCAATCTGGCCCACAAGTTCCACGTTCTGGGCATCGGCGGCGATGGGGTGGACAAGCTCTGCAGTTGGGGCGCGCTCAGGTGGCAGCACGGTAGCGGTGCTGGCCGGGGGCAGGGTGGTGAGGATGAGGAGGGTGGTTAGGGCCAGAGCAGCAATCGGCGGAAGGGCTCGCTTCAGTGTTGCGTTAAT
>JACNFS010000019.1 GCA_014384515.1 Dehalococcoidia bacterium
TAAGGGGAACGACCATGATCAGATAAGCGGCCACGAAGATGGCATTGCCCATGTTAGAGGCTACGCGAGTCTCGACAGGAGATGCCCACGGCAAAGGATCTCGACCATAATGCTGCAGGATTCCATACAAGGAGATGGGCAGGCTGACCAGGATGGTCACAGTAACCAACCGTTCGATCTGCTCACGAGTGCGCAGGCCCTGCAAGGCCAGGAAGAAGATCACAATGTACGAGAAGGTGGTGTAGGTGCCCTGCAAGCGTTGGTAAGAGCCCCATAGGCTGATTCGGGGGGTCACAGAGGCAACGGTAGCCAGTATGTACACCGCCACCAGGAGAAGCGTAGGGAGAACCAATGGATTTTGGATTTTGGATTTTGGATTTTGGATTTGAATACTGCTTCCAGCCTCCAGCATTTTGATAACCCACGCCACGGCCATCACCAGGGCGATAGAGCGGAGCAGGGTGAGCTTATCGGGCTCGAAAACGCGGTCGGAGTAGACGTTGAAGAAAAGGGGAACCACGATGACAGCCGCCAGCCAACCAGCTTCGATAACCTTATCGCAGAAAACGCCTAGCTTTGTTCGCACAGCCACTCACCACCTACCTTTGGACTTTGAGCTTTGAGCTTTCTGAAACCAATCAATAGTCCTTCTGAGGCCCTCTTCCAGGGGTACCTCGGCTCTAAAGCCCAGTACTCTCTCGGCCTTTCTCACATCCGGCACCCGACGACGAGTCTCCTCAAAGTTGGCATTGTAAGCCTCCGCATAGGGCACGTGGACTATCTCCGAAGGCGAGCCGACCAGTCCCTTGATCAATTGAGCCAGCTCTAAAACGGTGGTTTCTCGATCATTGCCGATGTTAAAGCTCTGTCCCTCGGCCTCTTTCAGGGTTGCCGCCAGAATGGATCCCCTGATGGTATCGCCAATATACGTGAAACAACGGGTTTGCTGCCCATCGCTGAACACCGTCAGGGGCTTGCCCGCCAGAGCCTGGTTGATGAATTTGGCGATGACACTGCCATAGCCTCTGGGATCAAGGCGAGGACCATAGGAGTTGAAATAACGGACGATGCTGACCGGCAATCCTTTGTCATTGTAGATAAAAGCCAGGTGTTCATCAATGGCTTTGGCCAAAGCATAGGACCAGCGCCCCACAGCCGTGGGACCCAGGATGCTGTCGTCCTCTTCGGCAAGAGGGGCTTTTTCCGATTTGCCGTAGACCTCAGAACTGGAAGCGATGACCACCTTTCGCCAGTACTTGTAGGCCAACTCCAGCACGATTTCGGTGCCTCGCACATTGGTCAAGATGCCCTGGAAAGGATTATCAAGGACGTGCTTGACTCCTACCACAGCCGCCAGGTGATAGATGAGATCCACCCGACTTATGATCCGCTCCATCAGGGTCTCGTTGAGGATACTGTCATTGACAAAGTGAAAGCGCTCGTTCTCCAAAAGGTGATGGATATTATCTATTTTCCCTGTGGAGAGGTTATCAACCACGTAGAGCTCGTGGCCCTGGGCCATCAGGGTGTCTGCCAGGTGTGAGCCGATGTAGCCCGCCCCGCCGGTGATTAGGATTTTCATCCCTCCGACTCCTCTTTGCTGGCCTCAAGCTTCGGGTCCCCATCGAAATCGAGTAAACTAGACACCAACGCGATGACCTGTCTCAAGCCCTCGAGTGCCCTTCGAGCATCCTCTTCCGTGAACACCTCATGAGGGATGCCACTGTTCACTTTAGCTGCTTCGTGGTCATGCTTACCCTGATCAAACCATCTCCTGGCTTCTTGTCTATTGTTGTTCATATATAACGATCCCTTCTTCTAATACGGTTTGCACAAAAGAGTTTCCCCTTGTCCGCATCCGCTCTAACTCTTCTGGGGTGTAAACTAAAGGCTCTATGGGGATTTCATAATCGCATACTGCCAAGATGTCGCCAATTCTGTCAATGAAATTCCTCTCGGTCTCCTTGACTATTAACAGATCCACGTCACTCAAGGCATTATAATCCCCTCTAGCAAAAGAACCGAAAAGGATCACCTTTTGAGGTTTATATGCTTTTAGTGAGTTGATTATCTTAGAGAGCTCGACTTGAAACTCTCGTGACGACATTCGCTTCATCCATCATCATTCCTTTCATGCAGAGATCCGTATTTACGCACGCAACCGTTCGTTCACTTCGGACAGGCTCAGTACAAGCCACTTGCCCCACTCCTCGTCAGTCTCACGGGATCCGATACTGGCCGCAGTGGAGACTAAAGTCCTTCGTCCCTCTCAGCCTCTCGTGCTTAATGGCCTCTGCGTTTTCGGCCAGCCATTCGATTTTATCAAGGATATCTTTGGCGATGCGCGGAGCCTTTCTGGCTAACTTCTCCAAGGCTTTCTCGGCTTGGGGGGAGTATATCACCTTGTACATCACAGCCCCAGCCTTTTCCTCAATTCGCCGTGTTCCGTCATCGAAGCGCCAGTTCCTATCTGCTTATGCACCTCTTCCAGCTCAGCCAGCAACCTGGGCAAGGGCTCATAATCTGAATAGACTATCTTGACGCCATTCTCAACGTAATATGCTTTGATCTCACTGGGAGGCCTGTCCTGCTTAACGATGTAATCTGCGTAGGCCTGCTCATTGCTAAAGCAAATGCAAACTTCATCGTCAATGAAATAGTCTCTGCGCTTAAGCTCATAATCGCGCAGTACTTCTTTGACTTTGCTTCCGATCAGCTTCTGTAAATCTCCTACGGTTATGCTGCTAACAGGCTGATCCGACAATATGCGTGGCATAAATCATCCCTCCCTTCCTGTCACTTTGCTACCTGCCCCTTTGCCTCAGCAACTCGACGTTGGCGATCAGGGTCTGGGCGGCTAGAACTTTATCCTCCCTGGCAAGG
>JACNFS010000118.1 GCA_014384515.1 Dehalococcoidia bacterium
GGGCCTTTCGACGTTGGCCTTTACCCCAACTGGGCATGGTGCTGGCCGGTAAACCGCCGCATCATCTACAACAGGGCTTCGGTTGACCTTAACGGTGTGCCGTGGGACAAAGAAAAGCCGGTAATCTGGTGGAAGGATGGCAAGTGGGTAGGTGATGTGCCCGATGGTGGCTGGCCTCCAATGGCAGTTGACCCGGCCAAGACCAAATGGCCATTCATTATGAAACCCGAGGGATTTGCGCGTCTCTTCGGTATGGGACGTGCCGATGGCCCGCTGCCAGAGCACTATGAGCCCTGGGAGAGCCCGGTCAAGAACCAGATGTCAGGCACTGAAACCGACCCCGTCTTCCTCATGGGTGCCTCAGCGCCGGGTCAGCGAGGGACGCCAGACAAATACCCCATTATTGCCACAACCTATCGGATGGTTGAGCACTGGCAGGCGGGCGCCATGACCAGAAACCTTCCCTGGCTGGTTGAGTTAATGCCTGACATGTTCATCGAAATAAGCGAGGAACTGGCAGCGGAGAAAGGCATCCTCAACGGGAGCAAGATGATCGTGGAATCAGCCCGAGGCGAGCTGGAAGCTACGGCCATAGTCACCAAGCGCTTCAAACCCTTCCGCATTAATGGGACTGTCGTTCATGAAATCGGCATGCCCTGGCATTGGGGCTACGCGGGACTCAGCACCGGGCCCAGCGCCAATCTGCTGACACCTCACGTGGGCGATGCAAATACCATGATACCCGAGTATAAAGCATTCCTCTGCAATGTGAGGAAAGGTTAACTGGAGGTAATCGATGAGTGACAAAGCGATATTGTACGACTCAAGCAAATGCACTGCCTGCCGCGGCTGTCAAGTAGCCTGCAAGCAATGGTGGGAGCTGCCAGGTGAGAAGACCATAAACCGGGGAACTTATGAAAACCCGCCCGACCTTTCCTACGACACATGGATAAGGATCAAGTTCAATGAGATAAGCAACGGCAACGGCAGAATCGACTGGATATTCACGCGCGAGAGTTGTATGCATTGTACCGACGCTGCCTGTGTCAAGGTCTGCCCCACCAAAGCACTGTACTACCATCCTTCAGGATTCGTGGCCTACAACGCTGACCTCTGCAGCGGCTGCGGCTACTGCGTTGAGTTCTGTCCGTTTGACGTGCCTCGCGCAAAAGGCAATGACATCACCGGCATACGCAAGGTCGACAAGTGCCGTGCGTGTATCGATAGAATCACCAACGGCTATGAGCCAGCTTGCGTCAAGACCTGCCCCACAGATGCACTTATCTTCGGTGATCGTGACGAGCTGGTAGCTATTGGCAAGAAGAGAGTACAAGAGCTGCAATCAAAGTATCCACTTGCCTACCTTTATGGCGAAAAGGAATTGGGTGGGCTACACGTTATGTATGTCCTGACTCATGCTCCACAGGTACATGGTCTGCCGGCTCATCCGGACGTGCCAGTGGCAGCCATAGCCACCCATGACATTCTCCGGCCACTAGGTTATGCTGTAACCGCACTCGCTGTGGTTGGACTGGGGCTCAATTACTTGGTGGCCCGGGCAACTGCCAACAAAGAGGCTGAGGCCAAGGCCAAGAAATAAGGATCAAAGAGAACGGAGGACTAGTTATGGAACGGGTTCAGAAATACACAAAACCAGCGCGAGTTTTCCACTGGGTACACTGTGGTGCCTTCCTACTTCTGGTCATCACCGGCATTTTCCTATTTGTCCCGGCGGCTGGTTTTCTGGCTCAGGACAGCTGGAGCCGTGTCATCCACCGAGTAGCGGCAGTCATTTTCGTACTGGCGCCACTCATCCAGATTTTTGCCAACCCAAAGAGTGCAGGCGCATCCATAAAGAGAGCCTTCACCTGGGGCAAAGATGATCTGGAGTGGGTAAGGGCTATGCCACAATACTATTTCCTGGGTGACGAGTCCACTATGCCACCGCAAGACGAAATGAATACCGGCCAGAAGCTCTGGTATACCCTCCTCCTGATATTCGGCCCCATCTTCCTCATCACTGGCATATTGATGTGGTTCTTCAAGTATAGTCTTCCATCCGCTGTCTTCCAGTGGAGCCTGTTTGCTCATGATGTAGCCTTCATCTTGATTCTCCTCATGTTCCTTCTGCACATCTACCTCGGCATAATTCACCCCATGATGCGAAAACATGGCGGCTCTTTCAGCTCTATGGTCGATGGAACGGTGACGGTGGACTATGCTAAGTCACACCATGGCAAATGGTACAAGGAAATCGCCAAGAAGTGAACGGCGTGGGGCAACACAAGCCCCTACCAACAGACACGTGATCGACAAGATTATTAATAGACTGGCAGAGGCCGAACAGCCTCTGCCACGTTCTTTACACTTCTACCGCCAGATTCTAACCGCGCAGAGCAAGACCAAGCCACCTGACCTATCCCGAACTCTAACTCGGTTAAGAGAGAAAGCCACCCAGCGGCTTTCTCAAGGCAAACCGATACTCACTTTCCGAGACCTGGCAGCCGATTGGGCAGATATCCAAAACCTGTTCCGCGAAGTGACCGCATTAGCAAATGACTACCTGTCGCCAATGCCAGAAGAAACCGAGGAACTGAGCGAGATAAGTGCAGACCTGGCCCTACTGACAGAAGCAGCCAAGACATGGTTCGCAATCGGAACAGCCTCACGCAAGAGCGTGACAAAGAACAAGGATATGAAGCCTCTCACGTTTAGCGTTCTTCAGGCTTCCCTACGTCCGCTGCTGACTGTCTACGCCAACGAGCTGCTGCCCTTGGTGAGCCAGGAATCATGGTATCGAACATATTGCCCCGTCTGTGGAGGCGCCCCTGATTTTGCTTTCCTCGACAAGGAACGCGGAGCACGGTGGCTTCTCTG
>JACNFS010000058.1 GCA_014384515.1 Dehalococcoidia bacterium
GTGGAGATAGGGGGATTCGAACCCCCGACCTCTGCGATGCGAACGCAGCGCTCTCCCTATTGAGCTATATCCCCTCGAGAAACCAATACTAGCAAAGGCTTTGAAGCCGTGTCAAGCTGAACAACCCCCTCAGGCTACAACGAGGATAGCTCCAGCTCTTCCCATCTTTGATGGGTCTCAGAGACGCAGCCTACGGCACCTTATTCCTGAGAACATACTGGTCCACAGGGTATATGGTAACCTCTGAAGCTATCGAGTTTGCTTTTTGTACATGACCACCATAGTCGTTCTCTAACGTCTTGCCGTGGAGATGAACTGGGTGACCGGGTACAGAGAGCAGCTTCTGATTTTCCTCGCCTTGCGCATAGAAGCCAACAAATTCCCATTCCCGCTCTTAATTGACGCTTATAAGTACGCTTTCCAATTTCTCACTCGCGTTCTCAGGTAACCGGTCAGCAATACTCAGATTGACATCGGCAAACCTACCCTTTACTTTCACCGCCGCCAGAGGAATGCCAAGCTCTTCTATCTTGCGCTCTATCCACTGGTGGATATCACCGGTGACCCCGGTGAATACCAGGTAATCCTCAATATCAACTCCGGTGATAGCACAAAAAGGGAGTTCTTCTTCAATCCAGTCCAATTTCATTACCCGGCCATTGCTGGTTGGGTCTGCCCAGTAGCAGCTTTCAGACAAAAAGAAAATCTCTCCAGCATGTTCCCTCAATGTGGTACCGAGGCCTATAATTTCCTTCCCCGAATATTGGCCGCTCAACTCTTCTAGTGAAACAGTATCATCCAGGTCTCCCATCAGAAGTTCATCCACGCGGTTGAATATGGAGACATGCTCCTCATCCACACTAGGAATGGTGACAACGGTGTTGGCCAATGGGTCACAAGCAGCAGGCAGAAACAGCCAGAGCAGTACAACCAGGCTAGCGATGGCAATCTGAGCTTTTCGCATCAGGTCATCTCCCTTCTTGAATTACCCTCGAATTCACGCGGCAGGGGCGCTAAGTCAACGGGCAAATCCTACTACCTCTGCACTGTTCGAGTCAACCGCCGAGTTGATTCCGGGCTGAGTTTTCAATGTGAAAAGAGCACTGGAGAGCTTGGGCGCTGTTGACATCTCTGCCCTTGACCTACGAGTACAGGTTCGAAAGGCTCAATTTTGGGTGACCTCTCGAATTACAACATCTTGCCTAAAAACGCGTGGCGAGATTGCTTCGTCGCTTATGCTCCTCGCAAAGATATTTGAGGTTGTCCGCTTTAGCTTCGCCCTGAGCTTCCTTGGGGTCTCTCACTTTGATCGTGGACAAGCCTCGCAATAACAGCTCTCTGTCATTGCGAGCGAAGCGAAGCAATCTCACGAAGAATGCCGAAATTCATGCGATTAAGTATAGAATCCGCGGGCTAATCATTCCCGTCCTTCCTTGACAACCTCAGTTGGTATTAACTAGACTTACAATTTAGCCGGCCAGCAAGACAAGTAAGACGCAGCCCTATGCAAACCGCCAAGCAGATGAAGCAATTCATGGAGCCACAGTCCGTGGCTCTCATCGGGGTATCACGGTACACCGGTGAAGGAACTTTCAACATACTAGAGAATTTACTCAGCTATGGTTACCAGGGCAAAATCTACCCAGTAAATCCTAATGCCAGCGAAATCCTCGGCATAAGAACTTACTCCAGTATTACAGAGGTAACCGACAATGTCGACCTTGCGATAATAACAACACCACGGTCTCTAGTGCCACGCCTGGTTAGAGAATGTAGCCAGAGCAACATTCAGGCCATAGAAATAGTGGCGCAAGGCTTTACTGATGCCAATGATGATGAAGGCAAACAACTGCAAAAAGAAATAAACGATATCGCCCGAACAAGTCACATCAGAATAGTGGGCCCTAACACCTTCGGTACTGCCAATGCGTTTATTAATTTCAGCTCGTCATTCGTCAAAATAAGAATGGAGAAAAAACCTATCGGCGTTATTTGTCAAACCGGGGTTTTCTTTGTCGGCTTCCCAGAAGCAGCGTTAATAGGCAAGGGTCTTGACTTAGGCAATGCTTGCGATATTAGCTTCGCCGAGGGCTTGGAATACTTTGAGAGCGACCCGCAAACAAACGTGGTCGTCCTGCATATCGAAGGTATGCAGGACACGAAAAGATTCATTGACATAGCCAGGCGCACTGCCAGAACAAAACCCGTCGTGGCGTTGAAAACAGGACGAAGCCAGCAAGCTGCTAAGGCAGCTCAGTCTCATACTGGTTCTTTGATAGGTAGAAATGAGGTCTGGCAAGCAGCTCTCAAGCAATCTGGGGTAATTCAAGCAAGCGACTTAGAGGAGTTCATTGACTTAGCTAGAACATTCTCCGTACTGCCCCTAATGGAAAAGCCAAGAATTGGAGTTGTTACTATTAGCGGTGGACTGGGCATTGTAACCATAGATGGTTCCCAGCAGTCCGGCCTCGAGATAGGCCAACTATCCGCCAATACCAAGAAGCTGCTTGACGCAATGTCTCCTTCCTGGTTGAATATCAGTAATCCGGTAGATATTTGGCCAGCGATGATGACCTCGCCGTCTGTTATGAAACCGCTGATAGATGGCTTGGAGGCCCTCTTGTCTGACGAGCAGTTGGGTGCCGCCCTATTTATCGGTGGTGCCTTCGATGAGAAATGGGCCACTCGGCTTTGCCAGCTTCTGACTGAACTAGCTGTCGACCACCAGGACAAACCTGTCGCCTGCTGTATCTACGGGCCTTATGGCGACGAAGCAATACGGCAGCTACAAGATGCGGGTAAAGCTGTAGGTTTCCCCACCCCAGAAAGAGC
>JACNFS010000047.1 GCA_014384515.1 Dehalococcoidia bacterium
CTCGCAAAGACAGTAGGGGTTATGCCGAGATTGCTTCGCTTCGCTCGCAAAGACACAAAAATCTGTGAATCTAGCTTAGCACCCTTGAGGTCAGCCTTTTGAATCTGAACTCACGGATTAAGGTCAGCAACTCAATCTTGCTTTTTGTACAAATTGTGCTAGTATGTTTTTGGTGGCTGCTGGTTTTGCCAGGCTTATGATGTGGGTTTCTTATGGATACGACATCTGGGTCACCGACAGCTCAGAGCCTGTTATGAGAGAGGCATGGATTAACACATTTCGAGAGCTGATCCTTTCCAGTGAATTTCGTGTGTTGAAAGGAGAATAACGTTATGACCACTGCAATCCCAGAAAAGCCCAAGTTTGCCATCAAGCAGCCGAAGAACCTGTCCCCCCGAATTCAATGGCTCAGGGATTATTACTTCCAGGGCATTAAACGGAAATGGAACAACGAATTCACCGCCTGGGCTACGGGAACACCATGGGATTTTCAGTTCCAGGAAGGACAATACTATATTGTTCCAGAGACCTATGCTTTTCTCTCCACCTTTACAGGCGCATTCAGACAGACTGCGAAAAAGGTTGAATTGCATGCCGATTTCTGGCAATGGAGTTTGCCGGAGCGTAAAGCATGGTTTGTCAAAGAAGTGATGGTGCATTACCTGCCGCAGGAGGTTCTGCCTGGTGACCTGATTGCGGGGGCACGCTTCGCAGTAATCCCCTCCACCTGTCTTACAGAGGACGAGGCAAAGCAGTACCAGAAGATGGTCTACGGCAAGAATGGAGTCCGAGCCGCCATCCTATGGTTTCACAACCACGGCTACGGAAATGTTGGAGCTACCAGCGGGCATCTTATCCCTGGTTATGCGGGAGTTGTCGAAAAAGGTTGGAAGAGCATTTATGCAGACCTCAAGGAACGATATGAGGCGCTTTCTGTAGCTGAAAAAGGGGGCAAAAAGGGCGCACAACTCAGGGCCATGCTGACTGCCGCAACCATGCCTCGGGACGTGGCAGCGGAATACAGCCAGGTATGTGCAGACCTTGCCTCCAAAGAGCCTGATAAGACCAGAAAAAGCGAACTGCTCCAGATGGCAGAAATGCTAAGAAGGGTACCCTGGGAGCCGGCACAGACGTTCTGGGAGGCGGTACAATCTCTCTGGCTTACCCACATGCTTGTTATCAGTGACGAAGGCTATCCCGGTCCCGGCCTTTCCTTTGGCAGGATAGACCAGTATCTATATCCGATGTGGCAAAAGTCCATCGAACAAGGGATGGATAGAGAATTCGGGAAGGACATATTGAAGTGCTTCTGGGTTCACGCAAATACAGCCTATGATGCATTGCTTCGCACTGGTGGCAATCAGGGTATCACATCCGGCTATGGTCAAGTCATCACCCTTTCGGGTGTGGGAGCCGACGGGAAAGATATGACCAATGACCTCACATATGCCATCCTCGAAGTCATCGACGAAATGTCTCCCATTTTGGAGCCCAAGCCAAATGTTCGGCTGCACAGAAATACCCCCGACCGTCTGTATGACAAGATTATCGATATGACCGCGTCAAGTCAGGGAGCGCCCTTCCTTTTGAACTTTGACGAGCGTTCCATGGCGGGGATGATGAGGGAGGCCAAGAAGGCAGGGGTGACCCATCTTATCAACGAAGACAATGTCCACGACTACGCGCCTGTTGGCTGTCTTGAAAACACAATGTGCGGCAACGACCGCTCCGGCACGGTCGACAATAACCTTAACCTCTTAAAGGCGGTGGAGCTTGCCCTTACCGGCGGATATGCCCTGATCCCGTTTACGGATCCAATGTCGGGTAAGCCCGAGCCTGTCAAGAGATGGGGAGCCAAGACAGCGAAGGCGGATGACTTTGACACCTGGGAAGAGTTCTGGGATGCCTATGTGATTCAAACAAAACATATCGTCAAGAACATTGCAGAGCTTTATGACAGAACCGACGAGGTACGGGCGAAATATCTGCCGACACCTTACCTATCGTGCCTTGTTAAAGGGTGTGGGGAAAAGGGGATGGACGTCAATGAAGGCGGCGCGGAGCTGAGCTTTACTACCCTGGAGACGGTAACGTATGCAACCACAGTTGATTCCCTGCTGGCAGTGAAGTACCTTGTGTTCGATAAGAAGATTTGCACCATGAAAGAGTTAATTGGCGCTTTGAAGGCCAACTGGGTAGGCCACGAAGTACTCCAGGCCAAGGCCATTAACAAGGCGCCCAAGTACGGCAGGGATGACAGTAGCGCCGACAAGTTGGCCAAAAGTGTGATGGAATTGTGGACAGAAGAAACCTGGAAATATAAGACTGTTTCCACCGGGAAGCAGTTTCGTCCCGGTATGCTCAGCTGGAATTACTGGGTATCCGATGGGTATATTTTACCGGCAAGCCCCGACGGAAGGCCGAAGGGCAAATTCCTTTCAAACGCTATTTGCCCCTCAAACGGTGCAGACATAAACGGACCGACCGCCAACGTCAACTCTGTGGGAGAGGTTATCGGAGGTAAGGATTCTCAGGGCAAAGGTGACTGGCAGGAATACTATAACCTTCTGCCCAACGGCGCCAGTCACACGATGACCTTCAACCCGTCGCTTGTCCGCGATCCTGAGCATAAGGATAAGTTTAAGGCATTTTTGCGCGGCTATGTAGAAAACGGCGGAAGCTGCCTGCAGGTCAACATGATCGACGCGGAAATGTTGCGGGATGCCCAAGAACATCCCGAGAACTACCGGCACTTGCTGGTTCGTGTTACTGGATATAATGCATACTTTACTGCCATCGGTAGGGAATTGCAGACTGAAATCATAGCTC
>JACNFS010000029.1 GCA_014384515.1 Dehalococcoidia bacterium
GCTTTCAAATAAAGGAGGTACAAAGGAATTGGACTTCGAGTTGTCTGAAGAACAAAAGATGTTTAGGGAAGCTATACACCAGTTCGCCGAAAAAGAGATTGCCCCACTGGTTGAAGAAGCTGAAAAAACATCAACTTTCCCTATACAGCTGTTTCCCAAGATGGGCGGCCTGGGCTATTTATGTCTCAGCTATTCCCCTGAATACGGTGCTGCCGGTATGGGCAAGGTGGGGGAGTGTATTGCTGTCGAGGAAGTCGCCTATTATGCCGTCGGGATAGCCGCCGGGACCATGGTCCAAGGGGGAATTGGCACCGCGGCCATCAACCTCCACGGCAGCGAGGACCAAAAGCAGAAATACCTCGTGCCAGCTATCAAAGGACAAAAGATAGCTGCATTTGGACTTACTGAGCCCAATGCCGGATCTGACGCCGCATCCATAGAAACTACTGCCACCAAGAAGAACGGCAAATATGTCCTCAACGGCACCAAGATCTTTATCACCAATGGCAGCATCTGTGACTTTGTCGTTACTGCTGCGGTAACCGACAAGAGCAAGGGCGCCCGGGGAGGCATAAGCTTATTTGTCGTCGAATCAGGTACTGCCGGTTTCAGCCGTTCCAAGCTCCACAAGTTCTGTGCTCGTTCTGGTGAGATAGCTGAACTGAGTTTTGAGGATTGCGCGGTACCAGAAGAGAACCTTATCGGCGAAGAAGGCCAGGGCTTCCCTTATTTGATGGAATCGCTAATGGGCGGCAGGATCTCTCACGCCGCCCGAAGTCTAGGTCTGGCACGAGCCACGTTTGATGCCACTATTGAATACGCGAAGGAAAGGGTTCAATTCGGGCAACCCATCGCCAAATTCCAGGCAAATGCTTTCAAATTGGCCCGGATGGACATGGAGATCAACGCAGCTCGTTGGGTAATCTACAACGCCGCCTGGCTCTATGACCAGGGCAAGCCATACCGGAAACAGGCGGCAATGGCCAAGCTCTTTGCCAGCGAGGTAGCTGCACACGTAACTACAGAGGGTATGCAGATTCACGGAGGTTACGGCCTCATGGAAGAATCCGTAGCCCAGCGTTATTTCCGGGATGCCCGGCTTGGCACTATAACCGAAGGGACTTCAGAAATACAACTACTCGTTATTTCACGAGAGCTTGGTATACGATAGACCTGACAAAGAATCTCATCGTGTGCACCTCATGCTGAAACACACCGGGGAGATTGGTTCCCAAGGAGGTCAACTACGAAAGGGGGTAAGGAATGGGAAAAACTGAAGAGTCAATTGAGGCATATAAGGCGAAGCGGGACAAAATAAAGCAGATGGGAGACCCCAAAGCTATTGAAAAGCGCCATGAAGCCGGACAGTGGTCAGCCCGGGAAAGGATTGACCATTTCTTTGACCCAGGCACGTTCACAGAAATTGGATTGTTCGTCAAGCACAGGGCTACACACTTCGGCATGGACAAAAGGGAGATACCTGCTGAAGGAGTGATAACTGGCTATGGTAAGGTAAATGGCAGGCCCGCTGTCGCCGTAGCTGAGGACTATACAGCCATGGCAGGGACTTTTGGCGAATATCACGGCAAGAAATTCGCCCGGGCCCTCGATTTTGCTAAAGACATGGGCTGGCCATGCATAAGTATGAATGACTCAGGCGGAGCTCGACTTCAAGAAGGGATGGACACCCTTGAGTCTTACGGCTGGTTGTTCAGAACTCAAATCCTGGCTTCGGGCATAGTCCCTCAAATATCCCTGCTCATGGGTCCGTGCCTGGGCGGACAGGCTTACCATCCTGTAATGCAGGACTTCCTTATCCAATGCCGGCACACCGGCTTTATGGGCATCGCTGGCCCCGCCTTCGTGAAAACCCAAGTCGGAGAGGAAATCACCCTCGAGGAGCTTTCCGGCTGGAAAGCCCATGCCGTCAAGTCAGGACAAACCCACATCGTAGCTGAAAATGACAAAGATGCTCTAGACATGTGCAAGCAGTTGCTATCCTTCCTGCCGTCCAATAACAAGGAAAAACCGCCCCGTGTGGAGACCAAAGATGACCCGGAGCGAACAGTCCCGGACCTAGACATTGTAATTCCCGACCGCTCTACTCAACCCTTCGACATGCTCAGAGTGATTACACCGGTAGTAGATGACGGCCACTTCTTTGAGCTAATGAAGGATTACGCCCGGAACTGCATGATAGGCTTTGCCCGGTTTAATGGGCGCCCCGCAGGCATAGTAGCTAACCAGTCAATGCAGGCTGCCGGAGTGATAGACATAGATGCCGCAGACAAAATGGCCAGATTCATAAGGTTCTGTGACCTGTTCAACATCCCGCTAGTCAGCTTTGCCGACTGTCCTGGGTATATGATAGGTTCCGAGCAGGATTGGAGAGGTATACTGCGGCATGGTGCCAAGTTGCTTTACGCCTGGGCAGATGCCACTGTGCCTCTGATTTCAATCATGGTGAGGAAGGCCTACGCTGGTGCCCACTACGGGATGTTAGACAAATCCATTGGTGCTGACCTTGTCTTTGCCTGGCCAACGGCTCAGGTTACCATCGTGGGAGCTGAAACAGCTGCCAGTGTTATCTTCGCCAAGGAGATAAGAGAAGCGGAAAACAAGCAAGAGGCAAGAGCAAAGCGGGTAGAGGAATATCGGGAACTCCACGAGAACCCCTACCGGGCGGCTGAGCGGGGCTACATCGATGACATCATAATGCCTAGCGACACCAGGAAAATAATCAACAGAGCCCTGGATACCCTGGAGAACAAGACCGTGACCAGACCGTGGAGAAAGTATTCCAATATCAATCTATGAG
>JACNFS010000017.1 GCA_014384515.1 Dehalococcoidia bacterium
TTTTCGAAGATTTCGGGCTTTTCGCTCGTAGTATAGGCGAGGGTACCGACATTGTTACCAAGGAGATGTATACTTTTGAGGACCGGAGCGGCAACACTTTGGCTCTCAGGCCGGAAGGCACAGCACCAGTGTGCCGAGCGTACCTGGAACACGGTTTGGCCAGTTTGCCTCAGCCAGTAAAGCTTTATTACTTGGCTGCTATTTTTAGATATGAGCGTCCCCAAGCCGGACGTTACCGGCAGCATTATCAGTTTGGCTTTGAAGCTATCGGTGATGCTGACCCAGTTCTCGATGCTGAGGTAATTGACATGTCGTGGCAGTTCTTCCGGTCTCTAGGTCTCAGCCAGCTTTGCCTCCACGTTAATAGCATTGGCTGCAAAACATGTCGGCCTGCCTATCTGGAGAGCCTGAAGCATTACTATTCTGCGCGAGTGGCTGGCCTCTGTTCAGACTGCAAGGCCAGAATTGAGAGAAATCCTTTACGCTTGCTTGATTGCAAGGAGCCCTCTTGTCACGATACGGCTGAGGCAGCGCCAAAAAGCGCCGACTATCTGTGCCAGGATTGCAAAACGCATTTTGAACTTGTCCGGAGATACCTGGACACTTCGAGGCTTCCCTTTGCGGTAAATCACAGGTTGGTACGTGGTTTGGATTACTACACTAAAACTGTTTTTGAGATTCAGCCGCCAGGCGAGGGAGCTCAAAACGCGCTCGGAGGTGGCGGGCGCTATGATAACCTTATTGAGGAGCTCGGTGGCAAGCCTACGCCAGCTATTGGTTTTGCCGCTGGTATGGACCGAGTTGTGCTTAACTTGAAGAGGCAGGAAGTTTCTGTCCCCGATTTGCCTCGACCTGAAGTATTCGTTGCGCGTCTGGGGGATGAGGCTAAGTTGGAAGCAATAAAACTTGCCTCCGCCCTGCGTCAGGATGGGATTGCAGTGGCAACGGCTATCGGCGATAGAAGCCTGAAGGCTCAGTTGAGACAGGCCAACAGCCTCGGCAGCAACTATGTGGTGATCATTGGTGAGGAAGAGGTCAAAAGCGGCACTGTGGCTTTACGTAATATGATAGCTGGCGAGCAGCAGGTTGTCTCACCATCGGCGCTTGGAAAGCTGTTAAAGGAGTTACGCCAGAGTGAAAGAAATGAGCAAGGTAGCTAGAGATATTGCGGAGTTGATTGGCAACACTCCTTTGGTCAGGTTAAGTAAGATAGCTCACGGGCTTGATGCTGAGGTGGTTGCCAAGCTGGAATTCTTCAATCCCTGTGGCAGCGTGAAGGATAGAATCGGGGTGTCCATGATTAAGGCTGCTGAAGATGCTGGCTACATAAAAAAGGGTACGGTGGTTATAGAGGCTACCAGCGGCAATACCGGCATTGGCCTCGCCTTTGTCTGTGCTGTCAAAGGCTATAAGCTTATCATAACTATGCCTGATACTATGTCTGTTGAGAGAAGACAGCTTTTGGCAGCTTTTGGAGCTGAGTTGGTCTTGACTCCGGGTGCAGAGGGAATGAGTGGTGCGGTGAGAAAAGCAGGGGAATTGGCCGCCAGTATGCCTAATTCGTTTATGCCGAAACAGTTTGAGAATCCAGCCAATCCTTGGATACATCGGCAGACCACGGCTGAAGAAATCTGGAAGGACACCGACGGCAAAGTAGACATCGTTGTCGCCGGCGTTGGGACCGGTGGTACAATTACGGGAATAGCTGAAGCGATTAAGCAGAGGAAAGCAGATTTCCGAGCTATAGCCGTTGAACCAGCCAGCTCGCCAGTTCTATCAGGCGGTAGCCCCGGAAGCCATGAGATTGCGGGAATAGGTGCCGGGTTTATCCCCGAAGTCTTGAGATTGGACTTGGTTGACGAAATCATCAGAGTTAGTGATGAAGATGCGGCCAGGATGAGCCGAAGATTAGCCCAGGAAGAAGGCATATTGGTTGGAATATCATCAGGCGCCGCTACTTGGGCGTCCGTAGAAGTAGCCAAGAGGCGGGAAAACGGTGGTAAACTTATTGTAGTGATTCTGCCTGACACTGGAGAACGCTATTTGTCATCGGGACTGTTTGGAGAGGTGAACAATGGATGAAGTAATCATATCTAAGGCGATAACCGAGACTTACCTGAAAGACCTGCTTGAATCAATGGAGGTGGAGGTGGCTATAGTTGGAGCTGGACCGTCAGGCATGACTGCTGCTTATTACCTGGCAAAGAACAGGGTGAAAGTGGCTATCTTTGAAAGGAAATTGAGCGTCGGTGGCGGCATGTGGGGTGGTGGCATGATGTTCAACCGGATTGTGGTTCAACCTGAGGGGAAAGAAATCCTGGATGAGCTTGGTATCGCCACCGAGGAATATCAAAAAGGGTATTATACCGCTGACGCCGTGGAGGCAACCTCGACTCTTTGCTCCCGAACCGTTAAGGCTGGGGCCAGGATATTCAATTTACTTAGCGTTGAGGATGTGATGATTCGTGAGGATGACAGAATAACTGGCCTGGTGCTAAACTGGAGCGCCGTATCTCTGGCAAACCTGCACGTTGACCCGCTGGCTATGAGAGCCAAGCTGGTAATAGATGCTACCGGGCATGACGCCGAGGTTTGCCGCATAGTGGCTAGGAAAACAGGAGCCAAGTTGGAGATCCGGGGTGAGAAATCGATGTGGGCTGAAGTAGGCGAAAAAGCGATCGTGGAGAACACCAAGCAGGTTTGCCCTGGTCTCCTGGTTGCTGGCATGGCAGCCAATGCAGTGTTCAGCTCTCCCCGGATGGGGCCTATTTTTGGTGGTATGCTCCTCTCAGGGAGAAAAGCTGCTGAACTGGC
>JACNFS010000108.1 GCA_014384515.1 Dehalococcoidia bacterium
TGCCATAGATATATTATTGCTGATAAAAGCAATGAGGGTCAGGATGCCTCATTGTTAATTGAAATGAGAAATGTCGGCTAATTAGGAGAATTGGAAGATGGGACAATGGATGGACGGCTTTTTGGAAAAACTGGCCGTGAATCACAGGGAAAATGCTGCGGGGGGGGGGCAGGATCGAATTGATCTTCAGCACGACCTGGGCAAGCTCACGGCGCGAGAGCGGATTGACCGCCTTGTGGATCCGGATTCGTTTACGGAGCTAGGTTCCCTGGTGCGTGATCCCCATGCAGCGCTGGGGGAACTCGACAAGCCCTGTCCTTCCGACGGTGTGGTTATGGGTGCAGCAGAAATCGATAGCCGTCAGGTCATCGTGTATGCCACGGATTTCACGGTCATGTCCGGGTCACTTGGTGAGCAGGGCGCTTGGAAGATTGCCGAACTGGTTGAGATGGCCGGAAAGCAGCAGGTCCCCATCATCGGCATATTCGATGCTGTGGGTTCGCGGCTCAGCTTGACAAGGGGCTTTTCCGGACTCTTCGGGTTGTCACGGCTAGTCCGCAACTATTGCCTCTATTCCGGCATCATTCCGCAAATCGCTCTGGTGCTGGGGCCCTGTACCGGACCCCTGGCGCAGATCCCCGTGCTGTCCGACTTTCTGGTCATGAACCAGAACACCGGGTTTTTGTGGATGGGTGGGGAGATCGAATCGGAGGATGCCGGCCGGGCCGATTTTCACATGAAAAAGAGCGGCCAGGTGGATCTTTTGGCTGACAGTGATGAAGAGGCCATAGAATTAACCAGAAACTTGCTGGGATTTACACCTCAAAATTGCTGGGAGAATCCGCCGCGAAGAACTGCGACCGACGACCCTGAGCGGCGGGAAGAGGCCCTGCTGGACGTGATGCCGGACAACCCCAAGTTCACCTACGACATTCATGAAATCATCGACCTGATCGTGGACGACGGCGAGTTCTTCGAGATCAAGGAGGATTTCGCCCCCAACCTGGTGGTGGGGTTTGCCCGATTCGACGGCATGCCGGTGGGAATTGCCGCCAGCAACCCGGACGAACTCAGCGGTATCATGGAACCGGATTCCTCGGACAAATACGATCGATTCATAATGTTTCTGGACAATTTCAATATCCCGCTGATCAACATGTCCGACACCACGGCCTACCCGCCCGGCGATAAGTGGGAGAGAAAAGGCGTGATCCGCCATGGAGCGAAAAACCTCCACGGCTATGCCAACATTACCAACCCCAAAGTGACCATCGTACTTCGACGCTCGTATGGCGGATCGAACATCACCATGGGCTGCGCAAAAATGGGGCCGGATTTTATTTACGGCTGGCCCACGGCCGAGTTTGCCCCCACCGGGCCGGAGTCCATCGTGCTGGCCGTCTTTCACAAGCAACTGGCCAAAGCCAAGGAAGAGGGCAACTACCAAGAAGTGTACGACTTCTACCTGAACACGCTCAAGGAGGGGTTCAGCGTCATGAACATGGCCAAGGTGTATACGACTTATTACACCGTTCAGGAGGTCATCGATCCCAGAGACACGCGCCCCCGCATTATTAGGGCATTGCGGGCGGCAGCCAACAAGCGGGAAGAGACTCCGGAAAAACGACGATGCATCAAACCGGCCTGACGAAACGCTGGAGGGAATAAGAATGGGCCAAAGAATGAACGAGGCCATCCAGAAATACTTGGATATCCAGGAAAAGAACGAGCTGGGTGGAGGAAAGGAGCAGATGGACCGGCAGCGCGATCGAGGAAAGCTGACCGCCCGCGAGCGCATCGACATTCTCATCGACCCTGGCACATTCAGTGAACTTGGCACCTGTGTAAATACCACCGGCATGCGTATTGACGGTGTCGCGCCGGATGCGCCCCGCGACGCGGTCGTTCTTGGGACAGCCGAGGTCCACGGTCGTGTAGCAATGATTCATGCCGCCGATTTCACGGTCCTCGGCGGGTCGACCGCGGTACAGAGCCTGATGAAAACTGCCCGGGCGATGGAACTATCCGTGCAGTGGGGCATGCCCATGATCCACCTGATGGATTCCTCCGGGGGCCGACTGGGATATCGCGACGTCCACCTCGCCGGAATTGACTGGCATTTCCGGCTCCAATCCCGGTTTTCCGGGGTTACGCCTCAGATCACCGTTTTGATGGGACCCTGCATTGCCGGAGGGGCCTACCTGCCGACGCTGTGCGACCTTCTCTTCATGAGCCGTGTTTCCGCCAGCCTGTGGCTGGGTGGACCGCGCCAGACCCAGGCGGCCACCTCTGAGGTGTTCGATCGCAACATGGGCGGAGCGGACTACCACATGCAACTGACCGGGACATGCGACGTGGTCGGTGACGACGATAAGGAGACGATTCTCAAGTGTCGCGAAATGCTTCGTTACCTGCCTTCGAATTACCGCCAGATGCCTCCACGGTGGGAGCAGACAGACATACCGGACCGGGAGGTGGGTGAGCTGGCCCAGATCGTCCCGGATGATTTCGATGAGCCCTACGACATGCACGACGTCATCAAGATCCTGGTGGATGACGGGGAATATTTCGAGATCAAGGATGAATATGCCAAAAACCTGATCTGCTGCTTCTGCCGTTTCGACGGACGCAGTGTGGGACTGGTGGCCAACAACCCCCTGCATCCCGGTAGCACACTCGATGTGGACACCTGCGACAAATACTACCGGTTTTTGCAGCTCCTGGACGCATATAACATTCCACTAGTCAACCTGGTGGACACGCCGCCGTTGGTTCCTGGGGAAACGGAAGAGGCCCGCGGGCTGCTCCGGCATGTGGGAAAAATCCTCGATGTCTATGCCACCACCACGGTGCCCAAGATCGGCGTGGTCCTGCGCGAGGCATATGCCGATGCTGGAAGCCTGGTCATGAGCGGACTCAAGGGCATGGGCGCGGACCTGACCTACGCCTGGCCCATCGCCAGGTTTGCCGTCGAAGCTTCCGCGCTAGACTATCGACAGGTTCTGGGGGATGCCGTTGAACCGGATGCATATGATGCCTACTGGAAATGGTCACGAGAAAAAGTGGACGCCTTTGCGGCAGCACATTCATGGTCGGCTCAAGTGGTGGATGAGATCGTTCTGCCGAAAGACACGCGAAAGAAGATCATCGAGGCCTTGAAAATCACGGAGAACAAGCAGGAACCCCTGCCGCTTCGAAAAAAGCGGCACGGATCATCCCCCAGTTGATTGCGTCGCTCGCAACTGGCGGAATTCGTGTCAAAAAGGTTGGTAGAAACGCTGAATTCGGCTTTATTTTCTTAGGAGATAACAGGCTATGAGCAAAAGAATCGAAGTCAAAGCCGCTATGTCAGGTATTTTTTATCGTACAGCTTCGCCGGAAGAACCGCCCTACGTGGAAGTGGGAACGGAAGTCAAGAAGAAGCAGGTGCTGGGGCTGCTGGAAACCATGAAGGTGTTTCAGAAGGTCAGATCCCCCGTAGATGGTAAAGTTGCTGAGATCTTGGTTGAAAACGAAACCCCTTTGAAAGACGGAGACGTCATTTTCATCATCGAGACAGAATAGTCAATATCCATATAGGAAACAAGGATTGGGTCGAACATTCTCCAAAATACTGGTGGCCAACAGGGGGGAAATCGCGCTCCGTATCATACGCGCTTGCAAGGAAATGGGCATTCAAAGCGTAGCCGTCTACTCCGAGGCTGATGAAGATTCCATGCATGTAAAGCAATCTGATGAGCGCGTGTGCATCGGCCCGGCGGTCAGCGCGAAGAGTTATCTGAATATTGAAAGCATTATACAGGCCGCCAGGGATACGGGGGCGGACGCCGTTCATCCCGGGTACGGATACCTGGCCGAGAAAAAGGCCTTTGCCGTGGCCTGCCTTGAGAGCGGAATCGTTTTCATCGGCCCCAAACCGGAGAACCTGGCTCTGGCCGGGGACAAGATCGCCGCGAAAACCAGAATGCAGGACGCGGGCCTGCCCGTTATGCCTAGCAGCCCCGGTGGGGTGTCCACCATAGAAGACGCCAGGGCCTTTGCGGAAAAGATCGGGTATCCGGTGATGGTCAAGGCATCCGGGGGTGGTGGCGGCCGGGGGATCAAGGTCTGCCATAATGTGGCGGAACTGGAGGAAGAGTTTCCCGTGGCCAGGATGGAGGGCCGCACCGCATTCGACAATGACGAGGTCTATGTGGAGAAATACCTCACAAACCCCCGTCATATTGAATTTCAGATACTGGCTGACAAGCATGGGAACGTGATCCACCTCGGTGAGCGGGAGTGCACCATTCAGCGGCGTTATCAGAAACTCATCGAGGAGTGCCCCTCGCCGGCGCTCACTCCGGAGTTGCGCAACGTCATGAGTCGGGCCGCCATTGAGGCTGCCAGGGCAGTGGATTATGAAAATGCTGGCACTGTGGAGTTTTTGCTGGATTCCGATATGAATTTCTACTTCATGGAAATCAATTCTCGGATTCAGGTGGAACACCCGGTGACCGAACTGGTGACAGGGGTGGATCTGGTGAAGGAGCAGATCCGGCTGGCTGCGGGAGGTACCCTGGATTACAGCTTCGATGATCTGAACCGCCGGGGTTGGGCGATCGAATGTCGCATCAATGCGGAGGATCCTGAAAAGAATTTCAAGCCGTCTCCCGGAACGATTCAAGAATACCATGCCCCCGGCGGCTACGGCGTGCGGTTGGACACGCACCTCTACCAGGGTTATGAACTGCCGATTTACTACGATTCCCTGCTTGCCAAGCTGATTACGTTTGATCTGACCCGGGAGGGGGCCATCGACATCATGAGGCGGGCACTGCACGAGTACCGTATCGAACCGTTGAAGACCACCATCCCGCTGTACTGCCAGGTGATGGATGACAACGATTTTCGGGAAGGAAATTTCGGCACCGACTATATCGAGCGATTCCTTCCTGAAGAAGACGGTGAGGAGGATGATGATTTGTAAGCCCCCGGTGTACGGTTTTTGCATCCTTGACGGGAGCGGTAACCACTAAGAAAGGGGAGATTAGAACCATGTTGGAAGACCATCTGCTGTATCGGGTCGAAGAATCGATCGCGTATTTCACCATCAACCGTGAAAAACAGCGGAATGCCATCAGCCCGGAAGTCATCGAGCTGTTCTCGAAATACCTGGACCAGGCGGAAGTAGACGAACAGGTCCGGGTCGTCTGTGTCACCGGCAACGGTGACACAGCCTTCTGTTCAGGGGCAGATTTGGGGGGTGGTGTACAGGGCGAGCGCCGGGACCCGACTAACGCATACGCCGCACTGCTCAAACGGTTGACCGGCTTTCCCAAGCCCACCGTGGCGCGGATAAACGGTCACTGCCTGGCGGGCGGCACCGGGTTCATGTTGGCCTGTGACATTGTCATCGCCAGAGAAGAGGCCAAATTCGGAACACCGGAGGTGAACGTCGGCTTGTTCCCAATGATGATCGGTGCGGGGATTTTCCGGAACGTGCCCCGGAAAAAGGCCATGGAAATGGTTCTGCTGGGGGACCAACTGACGGCGCAGCAGGCACTGGAAATGGGGATGGTCACCCGGGTGGTGGCTTCGGATGAATTGGACGAAACGGTCGATGCCGTTTTGAAAAAACTGGCCAGTAAGAGCCCGGTCGGCATGAAGTTGGGCAAAGAAGCCTTTTACAGGATGGCCGATATGCCTTTTGAAGAAGCAGTCGATTTTCTTTCCGGAGAATTAAAGAGAGTGATTGCTACGGAAGATGCCCGGGAGGGTATGAGGGCATTCATCGAAAAGCGGAAACCGGTATTCAGAGGAAAATAGGTGTAAAACAAGGAAGAAAAAATAAACCTTTATCTATCTAGATGAATAGTGTTGTAGACGAAAAAAAAGGGAGGTATTTCAGTGGGCGATAACAGCAGTAAAGTAGTAATAACCGCTGCGATAACAGGCGTGCTAACCGATCCGGCAAGATTCAACGTGCCGGTAACTCCGGACCAAATGGCCGACGCCGTCCTGCAGTCCTATAACGCTGGTGCAACCGCGGCACATTGCCATTTTCGCGATCAGCGGGAAGGAAAGGGAGCGCTTCCCACATGGGATCTGAAAATGGTTGGTGATATCCTGAACGCCATCAGGGCAAAGGTTCCTGATATGATTATTTGCATGAGTACCGGCGTGATGGGGGATGACATTTCCGGTCCACTTGGATGTCTCGAGGCCTTTTCCCCCGAAATGGCTGCCTGCAATGCCGGATCGCTTAACTACCTCAAAATTCGTAAGGACGGGCAGTGGGCCTGGCCGCCAGCCCTTTTCAATAATCCTGTGGAAAAGGTGCACAGTTTCCTTAAAGTGATGACAGCCAATGACATTATTCCGGAATTCGAGTGTTTTGATACCGGCATTGTGCGAAGCGTTTCCATGTACAAGGCCAACGGCATGTTCGAAGGCGACCCCCATCTGTCTTTTGTAATGGGCGTGGATAGCGGCATGCCGGCCAACCCAGACCTCATACCGATACTCGTTAAGGAGTTGCCGGATAATGCCCAATGGCAGGTTATCGCTACCGGACCCGGTCGGGAAAAAATCTGGGACGTGCATCGTCGGTGTGTTGAACTGGGCGGTAATGTTAGGACAGGACTGGAAGACACTTTCTATCTCCCCAACGGAGAAGACGCGGCCGATAATGGCGCCCTTGTAGAAGCAGTGACAAGTATTGTGCGTGATGTGGGCCGGGAAGTCGCTTCATCCTCAGAGGCTCGTGAAATTCTCGGGATCAAGAAGTGATAGGAAAGCTGAAGGCAGCCCAAAAGCATACTCATGGAGACCGTGAAAATGGTGATACGGGTAAAGGCTTCCCCGTGATGGGAAAGTGGTCGAGCTCAAAGTAAACGAGGGTGATTCGATCTTGGAAGAGGATGTTGTCGCTATCATTGAGTAGCAGTAAATGGCCTGATTTGAGACAGGGAGGGTAGTATGGACTTCAAGTTTGCAGACGAGGAGGAGGCATTTAGGGAGGAAGTTCGCCAGTGGCTCAAGAAGGAAATCCCGCAGAGATGGATTGAACTTGACCCCGGGATTTGGGAGGAGACCGAAGAGTCTTGGGCCCTTTCCCGCCAGTTTCAGCGCAAATTGGGCCAGAAGGGCTGGATAGCACCAGCGTACCCCAAGGAGTATGGTGGCTTGGAAATGAGCCACACGAAGCGGCTTATCCTTGCCGAGGAACTGGCCTACAGTGGAGCACCGATAGGTATAGAGGTGGAGATCACGGTAAACTGGGTGACTCCCACCATTATGCTCTATGGAACTGAGAAACAGAAGAAGGACTATGTAACTAGGGTGGCAAAGGGGGACTTGATTTTCTGTCTCGGCTATAGCGAGCCCGATGCCGGCTCGGACCTCGCCGCGCTGCAAACTCGCGTCGTAGAGGATGCTGATGAGTACGTGATTAATGGACAAAAGACATGGTGTAGCTATGGGCACTATGCCGACTACTGCTGGCTCGCCGCCAGAACTGACCCTGATGTCCCCAAGCATAAGGGGATTAGCATGTTTGTTGTTGATATGAAGACCCCGGGGATTACTGTGCGTCCCCTGATAAACATTCTGAATCGCCACTCTTTTAATGAAGTCTTCTTTGATGATGTGCGCATCCCCAAGGATAACCTTGTGGGTGAGAAAAACATGGGTTGGTATCAACTGGCCATGGCCTTGGACTTCGAGCGCTCGTCAATCGGTACAGCCGCAATAAACCAGAGAATCATCGAGGAGTTGGTGCAGTACGCTAAGGAAACGAAGTGCAACGGCGGGACGCTTGCCGATGACCCGCTCATCAGAAATGAGCTGGCGGGAGTAGCAGTGGAAAATGAAGTTCTCCGTATGATGTGCTACCGCATCGCCTGGATGTATAGCAAGGGTCTCCATCCCAGCTACGAATCGTCTATGTCAATGCTATTTGGTAGTGAACTAATTAGACGCTTGGGCAATGTAGGGATGCGTATTCTGGGGCCCTATGGGCAATTGGATGTTGGCTCCAAATGGGCTGTCCTGAATGCGAGGATAATGCGGATGTATCTAAGCTCGATCTCTATGGGTGTTGGCGGTGGTTCCAACGAGATTCAACGCAACATTATTGCCATGAGAGGGCTGGGGCTGCCCCGGCAGTAACCCTCGCCCACATTCGAGTTAGCGAGGTTTTGGGAGAAGAAGATCATGGACTTTCGGTTTAGTGAGCAAGAAGAGGCATTTCGAAGGGAGGTCGAAGACTTCATAAATGAAGAACTCCCTGCAGGCTGGACAGAAGGAAATATTCACTGGCCTGGGGGATACGGCACTTTGGAAGAATTTGAGGTGATTGGTCCTCGCATGGCGCAGTTCAGACGCCGATTAGCAGAGAAGGGCTGGCTTACAATTTCATGGCCCAAGGAGTACGGTGGTGCAGGACGTTCTAATATTGAACAGGCCATCTTTCATGAACGGATGAGCTATTACAGGGCACCTGGTGGGGATGTGGCTACGCTAATCGGGGGTCCCACTATTCTGCACTTCGGCAGCGACGAAATGAAGAAGGAATGGCTACCTAGGATAGCCAAAGGGGATGTGACGTTCTGGCTGGCCTATAGCGAGCCAAATGCCGGTTCTGACCTTGCCTCCCTGCAGACCAGCGCTGTTGAGGAAGGCGATGAACTTGTTATCAATGGCCAGAAGATCTGGGGCACTGTTGCCCACGTGTCAGATTACGCCTGGATGGTTGTCAGGACGGACCCCACTGCCGCTCCGCACAAGGGAATTTCGCTAATCATCGTAGACAACAAGTCGGACGGCATTACTATTCGTCCCCTGATGAACATATGTGGCTTTCATTCCTTCAACGAGGTGTTCTTCGACAATGTGAGAGTTCCCAAGAAGAACATTGTGGGTGAGAAAAACCAGGGGTGGTATTACCTGATGGTAGCCCTGGACTTTGAGAGGCTCGTAATCCCTATGGGAGGCTTTAGGCGGACTTTCGAAGAGATAGTACAGTATGCCAGGGAGACAAAACACAACGGCCAAGCCCTGAGCAGAGATCCCCTGATACGGAACAAGCTGGCAGAGATGGCCATCGAGATTGAGGTGGCATACATGTTCTTCTGGCAAACAGCTTGGATGCTGGACCGGGGCCTCATGCCGAATATTGAAGCGTCCGTATTGAAGCTAGTCACTACCGAACTGAGCCAGAAACTTGCCAGTGTCGGGACTGCAGTTATGGGACATTACGCGCAATTGGAGAGGGGTTCGAAATGGGTGCCTTTAAGGGGTAGAGTTCCCGCTGGCTATCTAGATTGCATCTCCGCCCTTGTCGGTGCTGGTACCTCTGAGATTCAGCGTAACATCATCGCCATGAGGGGACTGGGGCTACCCCGGAAATAGCCGTGCCGAGGGTACGCCATGATTATACTGGCTTGTCGAAGCCTATGTAGGACAGGAGGTAGAAAATGGATCTTGGTCTGAGTGAAGAACAGGAAATGTTGAGGACATCGGCCCGCGACTTCTTGCAGAAGGAATGCCCGAAGCAACTGGTGAAGCAGTTGGATGAGAGTGATGAGGGTTATTCGCCCGAACTGTGGCGAAAGATGGCAGAGCTAGGGTGGATGGGCTTAGTATTGCCTGAGGAATATGGCGGCAGCGGGGGCAGTTTCTTGGATCTCGTAGTCCTTCTTGAGGAGATGGGATACAATATTTTACCTGGCCCGTTTTTTTCAACCGTGGTTCTTGGGGGCTTGTCTATCTTGGCAGCGGGCAACGAGGAGCAAAAGAAGGAGTTCTTGCCTAAAGTTGCCAACGGAGAGATAATCCTCACCCTGGCTTTGACGGAGCCTAGTGCCAAATATGATGCAGCGTCAGTCAAGACTAAGGCCGTTGCTCGCAACGGTGAATATGTAATTAATGGCACTAAGCTCTTTATTCTTGATGCTAACGTCGCTGACTATTTGTTGTGCGTGGCCAGGACGAAAGAGGGGGTGAAGCCCGAAGACGGCATCACCATTTTCTTGGTCGATGCTAAGAGCCCCGGGGTCAAATGCACTCTCCTCAAAACCCTGGCCCGTGATAAGCAGTGTGAGATCATCTTTGATAATGTGAACGTGCCAAAGGACAACGTGCTGGGGGAAGTAGACCGGGGCTGGCCGGTAGTGGAAAGCATTCTGCAGAAGGCTGCAGTGGCCAAATGTGCTGAGATGGTTGGTGGCGCTCAAGCTTCATTAGAGATGGCCGTCAGCTATGCAAAGGAAAGGGTTCAGTTCAATCGGCCTATCGGCAGTTTCCAAGCTATTCAGCACTATTGTGCTAACATGGTGACCGATGTTGATGGTTCAAGGTTTGTCACGTACAGGGCAGCCTGGAAGGTTAGTGAAGGTATTCCGGCTACCATGGATGTGGCCGTAGCCAAGGCTTGGACTAGCGAGGCTTACGGGCGGGTGACCCTCCTAGGGCATCAGATTTTTGGGGCCATTGGTTTCACCATGGACCATGATATGCACCTCTACTACAGGCGAGCCAAGGCTGGCGAGATAATGTTCGGTGATGGCGACTTTCAGCGCGCCGTCGTGGCCCAGGAATTAGGTCTCTAGGCTGCACCTATCGAGGAAACGAAGCTAAACAAGATTGCACACTGGGCTTACAGGCCTGTTATTAAAGGTTGCTTGCTAGCGGCCTAAAGTATTTGATATCCAGGATGTTACCCTGTCGATTTTCATTGAACACCGCTTCAACTCGCATACCTACATCTATGCTTTGCAAATCTACTTCACCCAATATATGAGTGAAGCCGGTATCGGCGCCATCAAGCTGAATAACCCCATAGGCAAAAGGCGGCTTTAGCCCCTCGACTGGAGGGACGTAATGAACTACAGTATAAGTTAGCAGCGTCCCCTTGCCGTCAAGTTCCACAAATTCATCTAATTTGCTGTAGCATTTACTACATATCGATCGCGGCGGGACAATGACAAGATTACACTTTGAGCATTTCACCCCCATGATTTTCTTGTTATCTCGCAGCGCAATGAAGAACTTGCTTGCCAAAGCTCCCACCGAGTACTTGTAAGGCATTATTATCCAGCCGGGGGTTATGATTGGTTCTTGGTTTGCAGTTTCCTGTCTCATTGTTCACTCCACCTGTTCATATTTGTTAAATAGCCTTGAAATGCAAAATATCGAAGATATTTGCCTGGCGTTGCTCCTTAGGTTTAAAAACAGCCTCAACGCGCATCCCCACCTTTATCTTGTCAGGATTCGTTTCTTCCAATTGATGCCAAAGAGCAACCGGAGCACCGTCAAGCCATATTACACCTACGCTGAAGGGAACTTCCAGCATGTCACCAGTTGTCGGCACCAAGAACGATTGCTCTGCAACGAAGAAAGAAAGCAAAGTGCCTTTGGGGCCTACATGTACCCACTTTTCTCTTTCTTCCATCTTTGTATGGCATCTGCTGCATACCGGTGCCGGCGGGCAGCGGAATCGCCCGCATTTAGGGCACTTGTTAGCGTAGATTTTTCCGCTGCGCCTCAGTTCCCGAAGAAACTCTCCAATATGTTCACCAGCTGCCCATCGGTAAGGTATTTTGAGCAGCATCTCTTGAGTAATAAGCTCATCAGTTGTCTTTTGCTGCATTTTTTTCCTCCCCTTAGTCCGGCGTTTTGCTCAGGAGTAGTAGGTCAGTCCAGTAGGAGCCGCCATAACCGCTGGCCAAAGCAGCTTTGACATCACGAGTGACCTGGTGCTCACCGGCATCCCCTCTAATTTGCAGGGCAGCCTCCGCCACACGGAGGGTACCAGAATCACCAATAGCGTTGGTGCAAAGAACACCACCTGAAGGACAAACGGGGAATTCTCCTTCCCGAGCGGTTACGCCCTTTTCTACCAGTTTCCAAGCTTCGCCCTGGTCACAGATTCCAAAATCCTCCAGCCAGGACATTTGTAAAAATGCACAAGGGTCGTACAATTCAAAGACCTGAATTTCTCGAATCGGTTTAGTTATATGGTTCCTCTGGAAAATCTTCCTTCCCGCTACCATGTGTGATGTCTCACGAGTTTCACCAGGGAAGGTGAATAGAGCACCGCTATAGTCGCTGTGAACAGTAATATGGTCTCTTATCCACACCGGCTTTCTACTAATCTTCTTTGCCTTTGTTTCCGAAGCAAGCACCAGGGCACAAGCACCCACGCTGGTAGGACAAAGAAAGTAAAGGTTGAGCGGGTATAGTACCATTCTGCCTTTGAGCACATCCTCAACACTGAGTCTATCTCTCACGTGGGCGTTAGGGTTTCTGGAGGCGTTCTCGGAGGCCTGAGCTCGGACCATAGCGGCGTGTTCCACTTTGCAACCGGTTCTGGTCATATAATTCATGGAGATTATAGCTAATCCGGACAGTGCCCCAACGGCGTAAGGCCGGTCAACGGCTGGGTCTGTAATCGTTGTTATACACGAAGTCGTCGAAGCCTCGTCATGTTTCTCCCATCCTATAACCAGGCACGTATCGAAAAGTCCCGAAGCGACATGGTAACAACCTGATATTACCTCCATTGTACCCACTGTCCCGCCAGTGTTCATTTTGAGGCCTGCTTTTCCACGAGCGCCGGTGTAATCTATTAACATGGCATCATTAAGGTGATGGCCTTCAAAGAACTCCATATTGCCAATTATAACGGCCTCGATGTCCTTCATCGTCAACTGGGCATCCGCCAAGGCTGCACTTACTGCCTCATTAATCAACTCGCCATCGTTAACATCAGGCCTTCGTGATGTATGCCGAGTCTGTCCTATTCCAACAATAGCAACCCTTTGTGGCATTTCATTTGCCTCCTTTCTCGAGTACCAGAACACAGTGCATCTGCCCACAGACACCAGCGGTACCGTGAGCTAGAGCTATCTTGGCTCCAGGTACCTGCCGGTCACCACACTTGCCCTGCAATTGCAAAGCTGCTTCGGCTACTCTTGACATTCCAGCAACTGTTACAGGGACACCTGAGAGTAATCCCCCAGAGGGATTAACCGGCAGGTCACCTTCTATCTGAGTTGCCCCACTGTCAATGAGTCGACCGCCTTCTCCACGCCGACAGAAACCGAGGCCTTCCATCCATAGCAACTCTTGATAGGAAAACATCTCTGACATTTCGACAAGGTCGATTTCTTTGCGAGGGTTAGCTATGCTTGCCATTTCATAAGCTCGCTTGCTTGCTGACACTAAGGAATCACAATCAGCCAGGTCTCTATCTCCGAGGAAATGGGCATCATAGCAATTTCCTACCCCCCTTATCCAAACAGGCTTATCGGTGAGCTTTCTTGCTTTATCTTCCCTGGCCAGCAAAATAGCGCAGGCACCATCCGACACCGGTTTGGCATCAAGGACTGTAATAGGGAAGGCAAGCATGTTCGAGTTAAGCACATCTTCTGGAGAAAGCTTGGCCGGTGCTTGGGCGTAAGGATTATTCCTAGCGTTGCTCTTATTCTTGACTACCACCTTAGCGCATTGCTCGCGCGAGATACCGTATTTATGCATATAGCGGTTTGCTTGCATAGCAGCGCAGGAAAGGAAATCAAGTCCCAGCATACGATGATAAATATGGTCGATTGCCCAGTTCTCGATAATTCTGCCATCAGTTTGTGATTCTGAGCAATGGCTTACTACTAGCACGATGTCGTCGTCGCCGGAGAGAATATGCATCATCCCGTAGAAGACGGCATAAGCTCCATCGCCGGCCACTTTTGACTCATCTCTAAGATGGGAGCCAGTAACATCTGGGATTGGCATAGAAGAAATTGTCCTTCCATCCCAGTGGTCCTGGGAGCAGCTCACCACGCTATTGATGCCATCGTCACTGAAAGACATTCCCGTTTCCTCAAGTATCTTATCGGTCACCTCCAAGGA
>JACNFS010000016.1 GCA_014384515.1 Dehalococcoidia bacterium
CTTGCTCTTTGGCCATCTTAATAGAAACCGGCGCAAACTCACAGAGGAAGGTAGTGCAGCATAGAGGAAAACCGCATTTACCTAAGCCGCCGATCAGCTTGGCCTCGTCTCTGGCTCCGACTTGCCTCAGCTCAACCCGAGTTCTCACGTTGCGACTCAGCTCCCTTACTAGCTCGCGAAAATCAACCCTTTTTTCAGCGGTGAAAAAGACGGTAAGATGGCTGCCGTCAAGGCTGTATTCCGCTGAGATTGGTCTCATAGGTAAGTCAAGCTTTTCGATTGATTCTCGGCACCTGGCCAAGGCTTTGCGCCCCTTTTCCTGCTGATGCTGAGCGCGTTCCATATCCTCAGCCTGTGCCTTCCGTAGTACCGGTTTGAGCGGCTCAGTGATAGCATTGAACAACACCTGGTCTGGAGAAATGACCACTTTGCCTAGCTCTCGGCCACGGCTAGTCTCAACTACCACATAGTCATTTACTTCTACGGGGATATCTGCCGCATCGAAATAATAGACCTTACCAGCCGGGTGAAAACGAACTCCAACTGTCTCTGACATTATAGACTGACGGGCATGGATGATATTACATGCCCTCGTTTCCCTTCCTTTCTGGGCATATTCAGCATCAAGATTTCAAACACTAAGCGCAGGTTAGCATTTTTGGAAATTTGGCTCAAGGATTCCTGCAAGCTATTGATGAAATCCTTGGTTTCTGGTAAGGTCAGTGTCTGCGCCCACTCTTCAAGCGTTGAGATGTGATCAACGTTGGTAATAGCTTGTCTGGAGTCACATTCAGTCAACATTACATCACGCCACCAAATCAGCCAGAGATTTATCACCTCTTCAGCTGATTTCCGGTCGTTTGCAAGCTGAGCGGCATAGCTAAAGCGCTCTTCCCAACCGGCGTTGAGCAAGGAAAGCATTTCGGATAATCTCTGCGTCCGCTGCGCAAGATAGCCATCATCAACTGAAGCTTTTAGTGCCCAGCCAAGACAACCTTGGGACAATCGAGCGAAAAGCCTGGCTCGGTCGCGATCAACCCCACGAGATTCAACGAGCACCTTCTCCACCTCTCCGCTTGACATGGGCCTTAGTTCTACCCGCTGGCAACGCGAAACCACCGTAGGCAAAAGTCCTGACTCCTGAGCAGTCAGAAGGAGCAGGATCATTCTGGGAGGTGGCTCTTCCAGGGTCTTGAGTAAGCAATTGGCCGCTTCACTGGATAGGAATTCAGCGCCATCAATAATAAATACTTTGCACTTGCCCTCGTAAGGTGGCAAGCTGGCACTGCGTTGAAGCTCTCTAATATCGTCGATGCTGACCTCAACCCGTGGTTTGGTCTCCCCCGAACCTCTGGGTGAGTTCAGACCTATGATTGTGATATCAGCGTGCTTACCGCTGATGATTCTACGGCAAGACTGACACTCACCACAGGGTGGCTGGTTCCCCTCACAGTTCACTGCTTGAGCCAGGTCTAGGGCTAGTGCAGTCTTACCTACACGGGGTGGTCCTACAAAGAGATAAGCGTGAGCTAAGTTGCTCATCTCGAGGCCATGTTTGAGCAGAGACAACGCTTTCGGTTGACCAATTGTTTGCCACATGTCGAGTCCTAAATTGAATCTAACGTCATTAAGTCTTGGTAGCTTTCTCGCTTTCGAATGAGCCGAGCTTTGCCATTTCTGACCATGATAATCGCTGGTCTGGGAACCATGTTGTAGTTGCTTGCCATGGGGATGGAATAGGCGCCGCTGACAGGTATGGCGATAATATCTCCTGCTGAAACTGGAGCCACAGTCACGTCCCTGACTAAGATATCTCCCGACTGGCAGTATCTACCGGCAATGGTGACCTTAGTTGTCTCCTCTTCGCTAACCTTATTAGCCACCAAGGCTTCATATTTGGCCTCGTAAAGAGCGGGACGGACATTATCTCCTATGCCACCGTCGACACAGACATATTTCCGCACTCCGGGTACCTCTTTTATCGCACCGACGGTATATAAGGCCACTCCTGCCTGACCTACGATGGCTCTTCCGGGCTCAATGATACATTTGGGATATGCCAATCCCAACTGGTCAGCCATGCTTGTCAGCCTTGAAGTTATAGCGTCAGCGTAATCAGCTATACCCGGTGTTGAAGAGTCCACTGTATATTTGACAGCAAAGCCTCCACCAGGACTAAACTCCTTAAGTTCGGAATTATGCTTGGCTTCCATTTGCTTGGCAAAACGGAGAGCAAGGTCTATAGCTAGTTGATAAGGAGAAGTATCAGGAACCGGAGAGCCAAGGTGAAAGTGAAAACCCACAAGTCTAAGATTAGACGAGGACATAGCACGCGCTACCGCTGTCTCAGCCTGCTCATTGGTTAGTGAGAAGCCAAATTTGCTATCCAGTATCCCGGTAGTAGTATAGCGGTGTGTATGAGGGTCAACTCCTGGGGTGAGGCGGAGCAAAATACTCTGGCTGATTCCCATCTCTCTAGCCAGCGTATCAACCATGTCCAGCTCACGAAAGTTATCAACTACGACTCGTCCAATCCCCCAGCCCAGAGCCAGCTTGAGCTCCTCCATCGTCTTATTATTGCCGTGGAAATAGACCTTGTCCGGTGGAAAAGCTACTGATTGAGCCACGCTCAGCTCACCGCCAGAGACAACGTCTAGCCCCAGGCCTTCTTCTTTGAAAATGAGGGCTAGAGCTCGATTCAAGAAAGCCTTGGATGCATATAGAATCAGTGTATCGGAATAGCGCTTGGTGAACTCAGCTTGGAACTCCTGGCACTTGGAGCGAAGGGTAAGTTC
>JACNFS010000015.1 GCA_014384515.1 Dehalococcoidia bacterium
TTGCCGAACTGAGAAGAGACGTTACCGCAGAAAGGGAGCTAGAGAGCCAGATCCTGAGGCGTCATCACCATCTTCAGGCCTTAAGCCGCATTTCCAGTGCCACGAGCGGACTATGGGACTTGGATGCCATCCTGAATGTGTGTCTCGACATTGGATTGGAGGTCGTGAATGGTGAAATAGGGGGAACACTGCTTCTTGACGAACAAAATCAAAGCCTACGTTACCGGGTTTATCGTGGGCTGTCCGCTAGATACGTTGAGGAGATGCATATGACCACGGGCGAGGGGATAGCAGGCAGGGTAGTCAAAACGGGGGAGCCTATTCTACTGGAGGACATCTCTAAGGACCCGACTGCTGCTCACCCGGACTTAATTACCACGGAAGGGCTTAAGGGGTTTGCCAGCGTTCCCTTGAAAGCGAAGGACAAGGTCGTAGGCGTGATGAACATTGCCAGCCATATGCCGGGCCACTTTAGCGAAGACGATTTGTACCTTTTAAACTCAATTGGCTGCCAGGTCGGGACCGCAATTGAGCAAGCAAGACTGTACGAACGACTGGCAAGTGCGACACAAAGATATCAAATTCTTCTTCAGCATGCTCTGACTGCCCAGGAAGACGAGCGGAAAAGAATCGCCCGAGAGCTGCACGACGAGACCAGTCAATCACTTACCAGCTTGACTCTCAGTCTACAGGCGATTATAGGAATAGCGGAAATGAAAGGCATTAAGGATGCCGACCTTATGGAAAGGATTAGGGCAACACACTCCTACGCGGTTCACGCCGGCAATGAAATAGTGAGGCTTATGAAGGAACTCCGCCCTACCTTGCTGGATGAGCTTGGAATGCCTGTCGCAATCCACCGCTACGCCAAGGATACTCTTCAAGCTCAAGGCATTAATGTATCTGCGGACTTCTTGGGCACGGACCAGCGCTTCCCACCGGAAGTTGAAGTAACACTCTTCCGTGTCGCACAGGGGGCGATAGGCAACATCTTGGAGCACTCAGGCGCGAAGAACGTCTCCATCAGGTTAGACTGCAACGCCACCGAGTGTGTATTACGCATCGAGGATGACGGCAAAGGCTTTGATGTCAACAGGCTCACACGGGTGGACCCTGGCGGTCGGGGCGCTGGCCTGTTCACCATGAAGGAGAGAATAAGATTGGTGGGCGGCACCTGTAATGTCGAATCCCATCCAGGACAAGGGACCAAGATTACGTGGAAAGTTCCACTGACTACGGATGTGGCAGATGAAAAGGATAAGGCTACTAGTAGTCGATGATCATACTCTCGTGCGAGACGGAATTCGCGCTTTGTTAGGGCTAGTTGCGGACATAGAAGTAGTCGGTGAGGCAACAAACGGGAAGGAAGCCCTAGAAAAGGTAGCGGAGCTTGCGCCAGACGTGGTACTTATGGACCTGGCAATGCCTATCATGGGTGGACTGGAAGCCACACGCAGAATACGCAGGCAATTCCCGGCAACCAAGGTGCTGGCACTAACCCAATATGATGACAGCGAATATGTCGTCCCTGTCATCGAAGCGGGGGCCCGTGGTTTCGTCACTAAGATGGCAGCATTTTCAGAGCTCACTTCAGCTATCCAGGCTGTCTACAAAGGGGATTCTTTTCTATCTCCCTCAGCAGCAGCGGCTCTCGTTCAGGAATGTCAGCAGAAAACCAATGCAGAAGGGGAAACGGACCCTTACCAACAGCTGACAGATAGAGAAAGGGAAGTGCTTAAGCTAGTTGTCGAAGGACATACTGCTCGGGAGATAGCTGACATGCTGGTCGTCAGCCGCAAAACCGTCGAGTGGTACAAAAGCAGCCTAATGAACAAATTGAACATCCATAACAGGACCGACCTCATCAAGTTTGCCATACGCAGGGCGATCATAACCCCGTGATGTCCTAAACCAAGCTCTTGCCACACGTCCTCCCCCGAACCCACCCCTGACCAGGGCTTTTCCTAGCCCAAATCAAGGACTATCCCAGTAAGAATCCTAGGGACTCAGCCATCCAGTTCTGGGAGATTTCCTATTGTCTCCCCATCAGAAGCCAGGTAGTATACGGGTAGAACCTTGATCGTTCGCGTTCAAAGGGGGGTTATGTATTCATCAGCGGCAGACAATAGTCAGAGCTCCCAAGCCAATAGAACGGCCAAATTATCTCCTGACCACAGCCTGATACCGCCCTGCCAAACTGCGTGCCCCTTGCATATGGAGATCAGAGAATATATTGATTTGGTTGCCCAAGGAAGGATTATGGAAGCATTGCAGGTCATAAGAGATGGCAACCCTTTCCCCTCTATCTGTGCCTATGTTTGTACTCATCCCTGCGAGGATGCTTGCAGACGCAGCCAGGTAGATAAACCTATCGCTATCCGGTCGTTGAAGAGATTCGCGGTGGAATTCGGCGGTGACAGGATGATCCAGGCTGAAGCTGAGACTACGCACAGTGAAAAGGTTGCCATAGTAGGCTCCGGTCCGGCAGGAATGGCTTGCGCCTACTATCTGCGTAAGTTGGGCTATCCGGCAACTATCTTTGAAGCCCATTCAGAGATGGGAGGTATGCTCCGAGTAGGTATTCCCCAATACCGTCTCCCCCGCGAAGTACTGGACACTGAAGTTCAAAGGCTAACTCAGATGGGGGTTGAAATCAGAACGAACACCCGAGTGGTATCCCTCGACTTGCTATTTGAGATGGGTTACAAGGCTGTCTTCATAACCATTGGAGCCCATCAGAGCCTTAGAATGGGAATAGAAGGAGAAGAGAGCCCGGGGGTGATAGATGG
>JACNFS010000014.1 GCA_014384515.1 Dehalococcoidia bacterium
CTTGAATAGGGGGCTGTTCGGTTGCAATGACCTTATTCTGCAGGTTCTCTTCCGAGGGCTTCTTCTTGCAGCTTTTCCATAAGCCGGGTGGTTCTGGGGTAGCCGATGCGGAGGCGGCGCTGCAGGAATGAGGTGGATATGCTTCCATGCTCTTGGGCTAGCTGTCTGGCGGCTTCCAGCAAATCGGCTCTTGCCTCAGCAAAAGCGGTAGCAATGGCCTGACGGATACCTCTAGTGCGTGCTGGGCATCAGTGCTGCTTTTGCACCTGTGCTGTATTTATCCAGAATCCCGATATCTTCTAATCTGTAATTCCAGCCAGGTACTTTGCGATATTCTTTTTTGCTTCCAGGTCATACTGGCTTCTAATGCCGATTTTTTCCATTATCGGTGAACCCCCGCCGTGGACGCCGGCATATTGAGCCCAGCCGGAGCTGGAAGAACAGGAAAAATCGGAGATGAAGCGAAATAGGCGATGCTGTTTTTCAGCGGAAATTTCAGGATTTCGCATGATGTATTTCTCCAAATAAGGCCCGGTTTCAGGGTTCAGCCATTCTTGCTCAAATGGAAGGGTGGAGGGCAAACCTCCAGCGATGGAAGTTAACAGATCGTATTCGTGGTAGACGTTTACCCCAGTCAGATATCTTCCACAATTGGAGTAAAGGAAAGCGGGCTCATAAATTCCGGAGGAGGTACGGTGAGCTTTCACCGAAGCAGCAATGCCCGCGGCATAGGCTAGCTCGGCAATTATCGTCAGTTCAGTCAGTTCATCCCTGATGTGAGGGGCATTGCCTACACCGTTGTATTCGGCTACCAGGGAAGTGGCTCCCATTATGATATCCGTTATGCCTGGCTTGCAGCCGCAGTATGAATGTCGGTGAAAATCGGCAAATGTCAGGGCTAGTCTGCCGCCGAATTCCCACTCTCCACACATAAATACTCGCTCCCAGGGAATAAAGACATCATCAAACACCACCACTGACTCGGCAACACCGTATTGATTGTAAGGTGCTTTTAGTTCAACCCTGGGGCGGGGGCTGGTAGTCCGAGTAATGTTCTTAATCCCATCAGCATCAGCGGGAATGGCAAAAGCTACTGCCCAGTCGCTCTCCTCTTTGGTTAGTGTCCGTGTAGGAATGACCAGATGTTCATCTACATAAGGCCCCATGGTGATATGGTTTTTGGCTCCACGGACTATTATGCCGTCCTTGCGCTTCTCTATCACCCTGAGGTAGAGGTCGGGGTCGACCTGCTGGTGAGGACGCTTGCTTCGGTCACCTTTAGCATCGCTCTGAGAGGTGCTGCCCACAAGGTCGTTTTCTTGATAATACTTCAGAAACTCCAGGAAACGTTGATGGTATTCAGTTCCTTTCGCATCGTCAATCTCTTTGGAGACCACCCCCATAGCGTTGATGGTATCTGTGGCCATACAGCGCTGGATGCACCCGCCCACTCGATGGCACAGGGTTCGGACCATCTCTTGCTTCTTGAGCAAGTCGTCAACGCTGGTGTTGACATTAGTGAACCGATTTATCTTTTCTCCGGTGAGGTGGGAGGTAGTTACTACCAGGTCTTGAAACTGCGGGTCAGCTGCTGCCTCGAATGTGTAGGCCACAGTACTAATGCATGGCGCCAATATGGGGTCATCTCGTTGGATTCGCCGACCACCAACATAAACGTTGGGTTTCATCCTTTTCAACCTTTCCCTATATTCATCGGCAGTTTTTATCGCCATTTGGTTTTCTCCTTTCTGATTCGTGCTTCTTTAAGGATAATGATACCAGGAGGCATTTCCTTTTATCTAGCATCTGGTAGGCCTCGTCGACCTTCTTCAGTCTGAGGTAATGCGAGCCCGCTCTGTTCGAATCGGCAACGCTCGTTCCTTTTCCCGAATATCCTCAGGCAAGCCACTATTCTGTGGCGGTCTCCGCGTATCCCTCTTCTTTTAACTTGTCGGAGAGTCGGGCAGCCCGGGGATAACCGATACGGAGGCGGCGCTGCAGGAATGAGGTGGATATGCTTCCATGCTCTTGGGCTAACTGTCTGGCAGCTTCTAGTAAAGAGTCGTCGGCGCCTCTTTGAGGGGAAGCAAGGTGTGTCATCTCCTCGAATCTAAGCCGCTCTACCTCTGGTCTTTGTTGGCTGCCCCAGAAGTTCACCAGTCTCTCCATTTCAGCATCGGAGGCAAATGTTCCCTGCAGGCGTTTCGGCTTGCTAGCATCGGTGGGCATGTACAGCATGTCACCTCTACCCAGCAGTTTCTCAGCTCCGGCGGAATCGAGGATGGTGCGTGAATCCACTTGTGAGGTGAGTGCAAAACTGATACGGGTAGGGAAATTTGCTTTGATGAGGCCTGTGACGACGTCGACTGATGGACGCTGAGTGGCTACAATTAGATGGATACCGGTAGCCCGCGCCAGTTGAGCCAGACGGCATAGCCTTTGTTCTACCTCGTCGAAGGCTGTCATCATTAAGTCTGCCAGCTCATCGACAATCACCACTACGTAGGGTATGCTTTGGCCAGGGCCCCGGTTCTTGTTGTAGCCGTCGATGTTGCGTGCCCCGGCCTCGGCGAACCTGCGATAGCGCTCGTCCATCTCCTGGTTCAGCCAGCGCAGCGCCACTACGGCCTTGTCAGTATCGACGACCACGGGGGCTATCAGGTGGGGTAAGCTGTTGAAGTTGACCAACTCCACTCGCTTGGGGTCAATCATGATGAATTGCACGTCGTCAGGAGTATTCTGGATAAGCAAGCTGGAGATAGTGGAATTGAGGCAGGCAGTCTTG
>JACNFS010000013.1 GCA_014384515.1 Dehalococcoidia bacterium
TGTTCTTCCTTCGCCTTTTCATAGCTGCTGGCGTAGGTTACGCTATTGGTGAAGTTGTCGGCCTCTCTGTCAATCGAAAGCGTGGTACTGGCCTGGCCATTGTCAGCGGTAGCTGTGCCGCCGTGGCGTTTGCCATTCCTAATGTGTTTTTTACCTCGGTAGGACTCAATCTTTGGGGTTTGCTCGTTTTGGCAGTGACCATTTTCATGGCGGTGATTCGAATCCGCTAGCTCATAAAACAATACTTAGAAAAGGAGGAACTAAGAAAGGAGAGCTATGGAAGCATTTCGTGAAATTTTTTGGAACATAGCTCTTGGGCCCTTCATCCTGTATCCGGCGGGTGTGGCTGCGCTGGGGGTTCTCATTTACGCCATATATCAGCGCTATCGTTTATGGAGAGTCGGTAAACCTGACAATAGGACCGACAACTTGGGGAGGAGAATATGGGATTTCATGGTTGTCGGGGTGGTTGATGGCTTGTTTCACAGGCGATTCTTCCGCGAACCTTACCCTGGGATAATGCATTTTCTCATCTTTGCTGGCGCTGTTTTGCTGTTGGTTGGGACAGCTCTGGATGTTATCGATCACTATGTGGTTCACTTTATATCTGGGAATGTTTACCTTGGTCTTAGTCTAGCTATAGATATCGGCGGAGTGCTTATCCTTATCGGCGCTATCATGGCAGTGGTTCGCCGGTATATTCAGAAGCCTGAACGGCTCAATACCGTGCTGGATAATGCCGTTGTCTTAGGTCTGATTTCTGTTGTCGTAATCACCGGCTTTTTCATTGAAGGTTTCCGTATGATTGCGGCTACCCCGGAAGGCCTTTCTCAGCCCGTATTTTACAGTCACCCGGAGTGGGCAATATGGTCGTTTGGGGGCTATTGGATAGCCAGCCTGTTCGCTGGTTTGGCTGAAAGCACCAGGGTAGCTTGGTATATTGGCCTTTGGTGGTTTCATACTGCCATAGCACTAGGTGCTATCTTCTATGTATGTCTCTCGTTTGACAAGCTCACCCATGTCATCGTGTCTCCAGTTAACGTTTTCTTCAGGTCGTCTCGTCCCAAGGGGGCATTGGCGCCTATTAACATTGAGGAAGCTGAGACCTTTGGCGTGGGCAAGATCGAGGATTTCACCTGGAAGCAGCTGCTGGATTTGGATGCTTGCACTGATTGCGGCAGATGCCAGGATAGATGCCCGGCTTACCTCAGCGGCAAGCCTCTGTCTCCGCGGAAAGTAATACAGGACCTGAAAGCCAATTTACTTGAGAGAAGCGGTACTTTGTTACGTGTTCCAAGGGCTAATCCCGGGAATGGGAACGATGGAGATGGGGCTACGGCTCTTGTTGAGGATGTGATACTTGAGGATGAACTTTGGGCGTGTACTACCTGCCGGGCTTGCCAGGAAATATGCCCTGTCTTTGTTGAGCATATTGACAAGATTGTTGACATGCGCCGCAATCTGGTTTTGGAACAGACCAAGATACCGGAGACTGGCGAGGCCGTTTTAAGGTGTATTGAGACCAGGGGACATAGTTGCAGAGGCACCACACTCACCAGAACTGACTGGACCAGCGGGCTGGACATTAAGGTTCTGTCTGAAGACAGCAACGTTGACTTTGTATATTACGTAGGTTGCGCTGCAGCTTTGGAGGATAGGAGTATGAAGGTGGCTATAGCCGTAGGCAAGATATTAGAAGCGGCTGGGGTCAGTTTTGCCATACTTGGCCCAGAGGAAACTTGCTGCGGTGAGCCCGCCAGAAGGCTGGGCAACGAATACCTTTTCCAGATGCAGGCTATGAAAAACATCGAGATGCTGAAGGGCTACAATGTTAAGAAGATAGTCACCGCCTGTCCTCACTGCTTTAATACCATCAAGAACGAATATCCTCAGTTCGAGGGAGAATTTGAGGTTATCCATCATACTGAGTTTATTGCTGACTTGCTGAAGGAGGGCAAGATTAAGCCAACTCCTCTGAGCGATGGTAAGTTGACCTATCATGATTCTTGCTACTTGGGCAGGCATAATGATATCTATAATCAGCCCAGACAGGTGTTGAGTAGCATCTCGCAATCCAAGCTGTTGGAGATGAAGCAGTCTCGGAGGAATGGATTTTGCTGCGGTGGCGGAGGGGGACGCTACTGGATGGAGGAGCGTATTGGCCAGCGGATTAGTGAGATGCGCATTGACCAGGTAGTAGAAACTGGGGCTGGCGTTGTGGCTACGGCCTGTCCTTACTGCCTCCAGATGTTTGAAGACGCTATAAAGGCTAAAGAGGTGGAGGAGTCGCTGAAGGCCCTCGATATTGCTGAGCTTTTGGCGGCACAACTGGATAAAGACAGCACGGAGTAGGTGGGGTCTCTACTATCTGAACAAAGGCTTTGAGTCACCTCATATAAGAGGAATAAAAACATTTCAAAGGAGGCAAAGAAATGTGGGATGCTTCAAAATGCGACCTTTGTGGCGACTGCCTGGTGAAATGTCTCTATGTCGATTATGACAAGGACAGGGCCGTGGCCGAAATCAAGCAGCTTATGGAGGGCAAGAAAGCTGATATCCTGAGCCAGTGCATCACCTGCTGTGCCTGCAGGGAATACTGTCCCACAGGAGCCGACCCCTATGACCTTATCGTGAAGATGCAGGAAAAGACAGGTGCCTTCCCCATAAGTGCTGAGGCAGCATCTTTGATGGCCCGAACCGCCGAGATCCCAAGCCAGCTGATACTAGGTGATCCCGACAAACCTGTCCTCTCCCTTTGCATGATGGAAGCGCAGATCCCG
>JACNFS010000065.1 GCA_014384515.1 Dehalococcoidia bacterium
GTAGACAACAGACAGTGCTCTGATAGCTCTTGCTGCCGACGGGTATACAGGCACAGTGTTTAACTCCAGCTTTTCAACCACTGCATGCAGTGACTCGGTCATCGCGTGCGGCCAGAGAACAAGAGGTTTCCCTTTTTCTTTTCCCAACAAAAAAGGCCTAAGAGCCTCGTCTGTGCCGAGCGAAGGGAAAAACGGCGGCAACCCGACTGCCAAGCAATCCACGTTCTCGTCGCCGACCATAGACTCCAGAAAGACCCTGTAAACCTCACTGGTCAAGTGAAACTGAGTGCAAACCCCCATGTCAAAGGGATTCAACGGAATCTCCCAGGGGGGAAAGAAAGCCTTGAGCTTGCCAAAGGTTCGCCGATTCGGCTTTGCCATTGAAAAGCCATCTTGCTGGCATATATCCGTGGCTATTACACCTTCCCCTCCAGCCAAACTGGAGACGACTATTCTATTGCCACTTGGTGGAGTCAAAAACCCGAAGGCCTTAGCAAAATCAAAAAAATCTTCCACCGTCTGTGCCCGCAACACACCCACCTGCTTCAAAACAGCATCAAAAACAGCATCGCTTTCTCTAACGATGGAACCCGTGTGGGAGGCGGCAGCCTTAGCCCCGGCTATGCTTCGTCCAGACTTAAGTACCACAATCGGCTTGGCCTTCGAAGTAGTCTCAAGGAGTCGCATGAACTTCTTGCCGTCGCCCTTTAGGGTTTCCAGATGCATAGCTATGACTTTCGTATCCAGGTCCTGTGCCAGGTACTCCAAAGCATCAACCTCGTTTATGTCCATCTTGTTACCCAAATCAATAAGCTTACTAATACCAAGGTGGAAATCTGAAAGAATCCAGTTGAGTCTGGGGTCATATAGACCAGATTGAAAGACGAAGGATACGCCTCCCCGGGTTAGTCTTTCAACCGACGAAAAACTAACCACCAGATTGTTTGAACTGTTGATCGGGCTGAGGGCATTCGGTCCAATCGCCCTAATCCCAGCTTGCTTCAAGAGATGAGCAATTTCATCCTGCACTCTCCGCCCTCGCTCATTGGCCTCCGAGAAACCCCCAGCCACAAGCACAACCCCTTTGACCTTTTTCTCAACACACTGCTTGACGATACCCAAGGTCATGCGGGCGGGAACAGCAGAAACCACCAGGTCTATTTCGCTCTCGATATCTTTCAAGCTAGCGTAAGCTTTTCTCCCAAGAATCTCATCAGCGTTGGGGTTCACTGGATAGATTTCGCCCCTGAACCCCAGTTTGACTAGATTGCTAACCAGGTTATAGTTGAGAGTTAGTGGACTTCTGGAAGCCCCCACTATGGCCACACTACTGGGATAAAAGAATGAATCCAGGAAATGCCGTTTTGCCATGAGTATGCCAGCCCTATCTGACTATTTTGTCTTTTTGGGAGCTTTCCAGCAACACCTGAGATACGTTAAGCTCGCAAACTAGCTCCTAGCTCCCGCGCTAGCTTATCGAGAATCTGCTGCTGGACCTTGTCGACTTCTTCATCAGTCAACGTATGCGTGGGTGATTGATAGACAATCCTGAAAGCGAAGGACTTCTTGCCCACCGACACTTGCTCTCCGCTGTAAAGGTCAAAAAGAGCCACCTGATCGACCAAAGAAAAGCCCTTGACAATATCATAAACCTGTTCATGGGTTATCGGTTCATCCACTAATAGCGCAATATCTCTAGTCGTACTCGGATATCGGGAAATTGGCTCATACTTCTTAGGGCCACCTGCAGAAGATTCCAGTTTATCTAGATCAATTTCGATGAGATAGGCAGTCCCAGAGAGTTCAAAAGCTTCCGATACCTTGGGATGTAGTTCGCCTATAACGCCCACCTTGTCATTGCCAACAGTTATATCGGCACCTCTTCCAGGACACAAGCTTTCATCCCCACCTGTCTCAAAGCTCGCAGCCAATTCCAGCCGAGACAGAAGTGTCTCAACCACCCCCTTGGCACTAAAGAAGTCAACCGGCTCTGCTTCACCCCGCCAGGATAACCCACCCTGAGAGCTGCTGAGCACAGCGCAGAGCATCTCTTTCTCTTGCGGCAAATCTTTCTCCTGAGGCAAGAACACCTTCCCAATCTCGAAAAGCCTGATGCCATTTTCCTCGTATTTCTGATTGCGAGCCAGAACTGACAGGAGACCGGTTCGCAAACTGGTGCGAAGATACTCGTGGTCCCTGCTCATAGGATTAGCTACCTTTACCGGGACTGCGCCCGTCAATTGAAGCTCAGGTGATATCCTGCTCATCACCTCCAGACTGGTCAGAGAATAGGTAAGCACCTCCTGGAAACCACAGCTAACCAGGATGCTCCGTAGCTTTCGTCTAAGAGCCAGCATTGGCACTGACTCATGCTCTGGCAGAGGCGCACCAAGCATAGTAGTCGGAATATTGTCATAACCAATAATACGAGCCACCTCTTCCACCAAGTCAGCGGTGCAACTGATATCAGTACGCCACCACGGAACGTTGACCCGAACTGATGAGGGCAACTCAGTTTGTTCACAACCGAAACCCAAGAGCTCCAACGTCCTTACTATTTCACTAACCCCCACCTCCATACCAAGAAGCCGCTTAACCTCAGCAGCGGACAACAATATAGGTTCGACCTGCCGCTTGCCGGGGTAAACATCAATCACCCCCTTAGCCACCTTGCCGCCAGTCAATTCCAGCATCAATTCGGTCGCCCTCTTGAGTGCCACCACTGGCAAGTCTCGACTGAGCCCTTTCTCAAAACGCAGCGAGGCTTCACTGCTCAGTCGGAGGTTTACGCTCCCCCGATGAATAGCTGCTTGATTGAAATTCGCCGATTCTATCAGAACACTGGTAGTATTAGCTGTTACCTCAGTATCCAAACCTCCCATAATGCCGGCAATGGCAATCACCCGTTCCTTGTCAGCAATGACCAGCATGTCCTGGCCGAGAGTCCGCTCGACTCCATCCAAAGCAGTCATGGTTTCGCCTTTCTCCGCACGGCGTACTATGATCTGCTTTCCGTGGATTCTATCGTAATCGAAGGCATGGAGGGGCTGCCCATATTCCAGCATCACATAGTTAGTAATATCGACAATATTACTGATAGGCCGCATGCCACAAGCCAACAAACGCTGTTGTAGCCACTGAGGTGATGAACCTACCTTGACCTCAGTAAGTAAGCTGGCACAGTATCTAGGACATAGGTCTGGGTCAGCAATTTCCACCGAGACAAAGGAGTCTATTGCGCTCTCCAATTCCTCACAATGGATTTCAGGAATACTGAGCCTACCCCCCAAAACAGCTACTATTTCCCGGGCAACACCAATCACCGACAAGCAATCAGGACGGTTCGGTGTTATGTCCAAGTCTAGGATTGTATCCCCAAGATATTCAGACAAAGGAGTACCAACAGGCGCCTCCGGGGGAAGAATCATAATCCCCTCGTGCCTGTCAGAGATTCCCAGCTCCTTCTCAGAGCAAACCATGCCTTCAGAAACAACGCCACGAATCCTGGCTGACGTTAGCTGAATAACCTCCCCGCTATCACCCTCGATGAGCTGAGCCCCCACATGGGCAAAAGCCACATTATCTCCAATTGTGAGATTCGGGGCACCACAGACAACAGTAGATTGCTGCTTCCCCAACTCAACAGTCACTAGCCTTAAGCGGTCGGCATTTGGATGGGCATCAACACCAACGATTTTGCCAACTACGATATTATTCCAGCCTGCGCCGATAACCTGCATTCCCCCGACTTCCAATCCAGCCATAGTCAACCTTTCAGTCACCTCTTCGAGTGGTGCAGAAATATCAACATAGTCGCTGAGCCATCTAAAAGAAACTTTCATTCACAAGCTCCTGGGCCAGAATTCCAACCAGATTTAGAATTGCCTTAAGAACCTGACGTCGTTACTATAGAAGAGGCGAATATCATCTATCCCATAACGAAGTATAGGAATACGCTCCACACCCATGCCAAAGGCAAAGCCAGAATAAACCTCAGGGTCAATGTCAACACGCCGGAGAACCTCCGGGTGCACCATTCCAGCGCCTATGATTTCAATCCAGCCGCTATTGCCGCATAGCCGGCAACCAGCCCCTCCACACACAAAACAATCAATAGCTACTTCAACACCAGGCTCGACGAAAGGGAAGTAATCGCAACGAAAACGACACTTTCTCTCCTTGCCAAAAAGACGGCGAGCGAACTCAAAGAGAGTGCCCTTCAAGTCGGCTAAGGTGATATTCCTATCTACCGCTAGTCCTTCCACCTGGTAAAACATCCATTCATGCGTAGCATCGGTTGCTTCATACCTGTAGACTCGCCCGGGCGCTATTATCCTTATCGGTGGAGGTGACTTCTCCATAACTCTTATCTGGACTGGAGAGGTATGAGTTCGCAAAAGCATAGGTCTATCGCCAGCCTCGGTCTCAAAGTCAATCCATAAAGTAGCGAACATGTCCCGAGCTGGATGATCTGCTGGCATGTTAAGAGCTTCAAAATTGTAATACTCCCATTCCACCTCTGGCCCCTCGACAACCTGAAAACCCATATCTTGAAAAATATGACAGATTTCGTCAAGTATTTGAGTTGTCGGGTGGAGGCGACCCAGAAGAACCCGTTCTCCAGGCAAAGTGACGTCGAGGCTTTCACGCTGCAAAGAAAGAGTTGCAGCTAGCTCTAAGCTCGTCTTCTTCTCTGCTAACCTGGCTTCAAAAGTTTTCTTGACCTCGTTGGCTCGAGCCCCAGCGACACGCCTATCCTCTAATGGCAAAGTTGCTAGCAAACGCAGAATCTGTATTAAGCTGCTTTTCCTGCCTAAATATCGAATCCGCCAGGCCTCAAGTTCTTCGAGATTGGTGACTTTGCCTAACTCATCGAAAGCTCTTGAGGTAAGCTCTTCAAGTTGATTTAGCACCATTCCTGCAATGCCAGGTACTAGCTCTTAAGTTCGTCTGAGGCCAAGGTCAATAGCTTGGAAAAACTGGAGGGATCATTTACTGCCATCTCTGCCAATGCTTTGCGGTTAATTGCCACATTGGCTTTTCTCAGACCGTCGATAAACTGGCTGTAGGAAAACCCACCGGCCCGGGCTGCAGCATTTATCCGGATAATCCACAACCGTCTCATGTCACCCTTACGCTCTCGGCGATGGCAGTAGGCATAATGCAAGGCATGAAGCATGGACTCATGAGCTCGCCGATACAGGGCATGCCTGGTAGCCTTATGCCCCTTGGTCAGCTTCAGCACCTTCTTATGTCGTCGATGAGTAACTACTCCACCTCTAGCTCGTGGCAATCGCTTCCTCCTGGTTCATTTCAAACCGTAAGGCAACAGTCTCTTTATCTTAGCCCTATCCTGGGGCTGAACAGGAATTGTCTCATCATAAAGACGCTTCGTCCTGGCTGACTTCTTGCGCCTCAAATGGCTCTTACCACCTTTGACACGCATAATTTTGCCGCTGCCAGTTATATGGAAGCGGCTCTTAGCTCCCTTATGAGTCTTAAGCTTTGGCATCTAGACTTTTTCCTCGACTTTCGTTTCCTTGACCTGTTTAACCGAAATCGGGGAAAGCACCAAGCTCATAATGCGCCCATCCAGAGATGGTGAACCGTCTAGAGCAGCTACGTCCCTCAAATCATCGGCTATTTTCTGCAGAACCTTCACACCTAGCTCAGGGTGAGTGATCTCGCGTCCGCGGAAAACCACAAACGCCCTTACCTTGTCACCATCCTCTAATAGTTTCCTCGCCACCTTAATCTTAGTTTCGAGGTCGTGGTCCTTAACCCTAGGTCTAACGCGGATTTCCTTGAGCACGCCAGCTCTCTGGCTCTTCCGTGCTTTCCGTTCTTTTCTGGTCTGCTCATACCTATATTTTCCATAGTCGAGAAGGCGACAGACAGGAGGTACCGAGGTGGGTGCTACCTCCACCAAATCAAAATTACGCTCATCGGCAATCTGCAACGCTCGCTCAAGAGAAAGCACTCCCAATTGCTCCCCTGTCTCCCCTATGAGCCGAACCTCCCTAGCTCGAATGTACCGGTTAACACGTACTCTCTTGACTATGTCCCTCCCCACCTCCTTATTATAAAATAAGCCATTACGCAGAAATATATCACATTCACGACAAGAAATCAAAGCTTGTCTGGAACTCTAGCTTCAATAACTGATTTTACCCTACTCATGAACTCGGAAGCAGTCAGTGAGCCCAGGTCTTCCCCATTTCTCAATCGAAGAGAAACCGTAGAACTATCCAGCTCCTTGTCACCAACAACAAGCATATAAGGAACCTTCCCCAGCTGAGCCTCTCTTATTTTCAGGTTCATCCTCTCCGAGCGGTCATCAACTTGAACACGCATGCCGCCCTCCCTAAGCTCACCAGCCAAGTGATGAGCATAGTCCAGATGACGGTCGGCTATAGGAATTATGACTGCTTGAACCGGAGATAGCCACACCGGGAAGGCACCAGCATAATGCTCGATGAGACACGCCATAAATCGCTCCATGCTCCCCAGCACCGTGCGATGCACCATTACCACCTGATGTTCCGAACCATCGTCGCCAATATAGTTAACATCAAAGCGCTGTGGCAGGTTAAAATCAACCTGAATAGTTGGTCCTTGCCACAACCGCCCCAGAGCGTCCCTAAGCTTGATATCAATCTTAGGTCCATAAAATACACCCTCCCCTGGGTCTATCGTGTAACCAAGCTCAAGGCACTGCAAGACCTTTCTCAAAGCCTCTGTGGCCTCCTCCCAGCTCTGGATAGTGCCAGCATATTTCTCAGGCCGGGTAGACAGAAGTAACTCATAGTCATGGAAACCGAACGTGTCCAGCATGAAACAGGCCAATTGCACCACCTCCGTTACCTCAGCCTCAAGCTGGTCAGGCCGACAGAAGATATGAGCGTCATCCTGAGTGAAGCCGCGAACCCGCGCCAGACCGTGCAACACACCCGACCGCTCGTAACGATACACTGTGCCCAGCTCGGCCCAACGCAGCGGTAAATTGCGATAGCTACGCAACTGAGTCTTATACATCAAAATGTGCCCCAGACAGTTCATTGGTTTGATAATGTACTCCTGCCCCTCGATATCCATCGGCGAATATAGATTCTCCCGATAGAAATCCCAATGGCCGCTAGTCTTCCACAAGTCTACCTTGGCAATATGTGGAGTATAGACAATGTCGTAACCTCGCTTCCTGTGCTCTTTCTTCCAAAAGTCCTCGATGATCTCGCGTACCAAGGCGCCTTTAGGATGCCAGTGAACCAACCCTGGGCCAGCCTCATCATGAAGGCTAAAGAGGTCGAGCTCCTTACCCAACTTCCTGTGGTCTCGCTTGCTTGCTTCAGCCAACCGAGCTAAGTAATCTTCAAGCTCCGCCTGGGTATCAAAAGCGACACCGTAAATTCTTTGCAGCATGGGACGCTTTTCGTCACCTCGCCAGTAAGCTCCAGCAATACTGGTAAGTTTGAAAGCTCCAATATTACCAGTTGAATTCACGTGGGGGCCACGGCATAAGTCAACAAAAGAACCCTGTCGATAGATAGTCACTGTTTCGTCAGGAAGTTCCTCGATAAGCTCCAACTTATAAGGTTGATCCGAAAAGAATTGCAGGGCCTTCGCTTTGTCCATCTCTTCTTTGGCAAAAGCAGCATTGGCAGCAATTATTTCCTTCATCTTAGCTTCAATTGTCGGTAGGTCGTCAGGAACTAGAGCGCGAGGTAGCTCAAAATCGTAATAGAAGCCATCCTCTATAGCCGGACCGATGCCAAATTTGGTTCCCTGGAAAAGTGACTGGACAGCCTCAGCCATCACATGGGCGGCCGAATGCCGCATCTTTTCCAACCTCGCTTCTTTTTCCTCTGCAGCCATTTTTGAATTCCTACACTGAACTAAACAAAGACCCCACGCTATTATAAGCGAGAGGTCAATTCTAAGCCAACTTTGCTCAGAGCTTAACAAGAACAACTAACAAAACAATAAAGAAATAACTTCCGCCGAATCTGTACCAATAATGTGCTTGAGTCTGCAATAGACAAAACTTCTAGCATCACTCTCAACTCAGTCTCATAGTAGTTTAAGGAATTCATCCCGCGTTAGGCCAGCATCCTTAATCAAGGCCCTCAGTAAGCCTCGGCCCAGCTCTCCATGTCTTGCTACTGAAAGTCTACCCTTAGATAGATGAAGCAAGATCATATGGCTACCTTCCGTATGATCCCAAATATATCCGATCTTACCCATTGCCTTAACAAAATCGTCTCCTGATATTACAGGAAGACGTGGCACTTAGACCACTACCTCCACCTCTTCAACCTCAGTTGTGGGTATTGGTTCCCCGTGCTTACGCATGCTAACCACGTATCCCTGAATAGCTTCCCTGATATTAGCAATTGCCTCTTCCTTAGTTCGACCCTGCGAGTGACATCCAGGCAGAGCAGGACAACTGGCTACGATGAAGCTATCTTCGTCTGCTTCAAGGGTTATAGCAAATTTTGCCACCCGCTCCTTGTCTCTCACTGATGAGGTGCCGGAATATACACTAGCCTGCCGTTTGTACTCATCCCTTACTTCTGGATCTACCTCGTCGACTAACCCCCATACGCTTTCGGTTCTGTCTTTAGCATATCGGTTGAGCCATGCTTGTATTGCCCGACCTATATCCCCAAGGCCCAAGTTTCCTAAACGTGGTCGGTAATCATCGATAATCTCTTTGAGCCCGCCTTTAAAGCCGGATTCGCTGGTCCACCCCAAGAGAGTATCTGAACATAGCTTATGAACAGCCTTCGCTAGTGCCCCGCTTTTTACTCTTCTAGTCATGTCGAGTCACGTCACTAAACTTAATGGGCGGTAGTGGGCTCGAACCACTGACCCCTTCGTTGTCACCACAGTGCTCTAACTATTGAGCTCACCACCCTTCGCTGCCGCATTTTATCAGTGCCCCCATAGATAGTCAAGCGGAGTGTTCAGCTTCTTAAATTGCACGAGTTCCAAATTACGTCTATACTATATTGTCCTATCAGTGGTTGAACCTCTTTTGGCGGTTTAACCACATTTTGATTGAAGACGCACGAAAATTGGAGGGCTAAGTTGAAATCGGAAAAGCTAAAGGAATTTGAATATATTTTCAATCCCAAGGCTGTAGCTGTGATAGGAGCGTCCCAAACCGACGACTTCACACAAGCCATGATGAGCACGAAGATGAAAGACAATCTGTTCTTAGTTAATCCAAACCGTAAAGACCTTGTAGGCAAGAAGTGCTACGCTAGCATCTTGGATATTGAAGATGAAATCGACTACGCCGTCGTAGCAGTACCGGCATCGCTGGTTCCGAAGCTGCTGAGTGAGTGTATAGAGAAAGGAGTCAAGGCAGCTCATGTTTTTTCCGCAGGTTTCAGTGAAACTGGGCTAGAAGAAAGGAAAAGACTAGAGAACGAGGTGAAAGAGGTAGCGAAAGGCAGGATTAGACTGATTGGACCCAACTGCATGGGAATCTATTGTCCCAAATCCGGTCTGTCTTTTGTTCCGGATGCTCCGACTGAGGAAGGGTCAGTTGGAGTTATTTCACAAAGTGGAACCTTTGCCGAGCAATTCTCAACCATTGGAAAGATGAGGAACATAAGGTTCAGCAAGACAATCAGCTACGGAAATGCCATAGACCTGGATTGCCCAGACTTCCTGGAATACTTGGCAGATGACCCCGAAACAAAAGTCATAGCATTATACATGGAGGGTGCAAGAGATGGGAAGCGTCTCAAATCAGAACTAGGCAAAGCCGCGAGGAAAAAGCCGGTAGTAGCACTAAAAGGGGGAGTGACAAAACATGGCAGCAGGGCGGCATCTTCTCATACCGGGGCCCTCGCCGGCTCACCAGAAACCTGGAGATCACTCTTTAAGCAGGCTGGTGTGGTTCAAGTAGACAACTTCGATGAATTGCTAGATGCCACTCTGGCGCTTAGCTGCTCGCCCCTTCCTTCCGGAAAGGGAGTCTCCATTATTACTAACTCTGGCGGTTTTAGCGTGATTGAAACCGACTCATGCGTAAAGGCAGGCCTGGAAGTTCCTGAATTTGGTGAAGGAACGATGAGAGAATTAAGAAAGATAGTGCCAACAGCAGGAACAAGCATCGGAAACCCCTTAGATGCCTGGCCTATCTATTACAATACACGCAGCGTGTCAGGGACTATTTCTGATGCCACCAAGCTTGTGGCTCTCGATAAGAACATACATTCACTAGTGGTGCACTTTGATGAATTGAGATATCTGAGTCGCGTGTTCGGTGAAACACTTGAAGGTCGCCTGAAGGAACTTGTCGACCTCATGCTCAATGGGTGCGAATATGTTCGTGACGAAATTGGGAAGCCTGTGATGATCTGCGTTTCACTTGAGGCCTATTCGGAAGACGAGGAAGACAGAAGGTATCACCTAATGGTTAAAAAGGCCTTTGAGAGCAAACGATTCCCGGTATATTCCTCGCTTAACGCATCAATCAAGGCCCTGTTTAGCCTCTACAGATACCGTACGCGATTGCGTTAACCACCAGCTTGATGAAGGAGATGGTCTGCCAAACAGTCCCCAAAGGCCAGCGTCCTGCCAAAGATAAACATCAAGTTAGACGAGAACTCGAGTAATATTGGGCACGGCGAAGGCTGTCGCCGTACAAAGCCCAAGGGCTGCTTGCCGAGCTTTTTCCGCTTTGCTGCCCCATCTCCACAAATGCGGAGCCAGTCAGTTCCTGAATGCAGTTATCCAACCTACCTGCTCTGCTTTGGCCACTTGACCCTTCACCTCATCAACAAGCCCCCAGGGGAGCTGAGTGATGTCCAACTTGGGCTGAAGCCCAATTGCCTCATCATAGTCAACTTGGTTCCCTTAAGACCACCTGTCAAGGTGCGAAGCTTTCTCCGAAGTCGACGGGGCAAAGGGGCATTCTATTCTGTTCTGATTGGGTGTATAATCGAATGAGTAGGTGATGTAGCTCGTTGAGTTAAGAGGAATGCAGAAAACACGCAAGGTGATGCACCATAACCTCCCTGTCAAAGCGGTACCTTCGAGCCGACAACAGAGAGGTCTGTTGGTTTTCTTCCCGCAATGTCACTTCTGCACCGGCTATCTTCGAGCTCCAAAGTGTTTCAAGAGCTACGAGGAGAGGGCTACTCAGAGTGAGCAATGAACTGATGTTAGGAGCTACGGCTAGATGAAGTCCTTCAACCGTTTGCCACTTGCTTTTGGAATTGCTATTGTGGTTCTGACCATAGTTGCTGTGGTGCTGGTTCTGACCATGGCTGGCGGAGAAGATGTGCGCCTGTTGCCCGAAGATACACCCGAGGGTACCGTGCAGAGATTTCTCCTGGCTGTCGAGGACGAAGACTACCTGAAGGCATATAGCTACCTGTCTCCGCCAACCAGCGAAGACGTTCCCTACGAATCACGGAGAAAATCACTGGTCAGGAGCGGAGAAAAGCTCGGGTGGAAGGCTACGCTTGGAAAATCACTGATAATGGATGACGAGGCTACCGTGGATGTCGTAGTCGATGTCTTCAACCCCCGCGGGCCTTTTGCCAACCCCGTGCGTACTCACCACGTCACCTTCTTCCTGAAGAAAACGGAAACCTCGTGGAGCATTACTTCACCTGTCGACCTATGGTGGATATATTGAGTAATCTGAGGTGAATTGAATGAGCACCGTTAGGCGCATCTATTTCTACACGGTATGCTTAATCACGCTAGGTATGTTCTCCGCCGGAGCGGGCATCCTACTGAGCCTCTGCTTCGATATACTCATCAAAGGGCACACTCTGGCGCAGGTCGGAGAGCAAAGCTTTGCCAGAGAACAGCTTAGCCTCGGCTTGGCTTTGGTGCTCATTGGTGGCGTACTATGGTTCCTGTTCTGGAGAGTGGTACAGAGATATGCTTCCGAGAGCCCTATTGAAATAGGGTCGGCCATACGGAAGCTGTTCACGAACCTCATACTGGCAGCGGCGGCATTGGTGGGACTCTTCGCCGCTGCGGAGTTGTTGCAGTGGCTGATGGCCGGGGCGCCGCGGGACCAGTTCTTGTCAGGAGGGCTTGCCACACTGGCAGTAACCAGCGTTATATGGTATTACCACTGGCGAGTGGAAGAGAAAGAGGGGCAGCCTTCACCTGCGGCAAGGACATTGAGACGCTGGTATGTTTACCTGCTCTCAGCTTGGGGGCTGGTCTGGCTATGTGCCGGCCTGGTGCAATTGATCAACACCACTGTTTTGCACCTACCCGTCTGGGGAGAGATGATAGTCTATGGCAAGCTATGGAATAGTAGCGTCCATAGCAGTTTAGGCTGGATATTGCTCGGCGGGGCCGTCTGGACATTTCATTGGTTCCGCATGGCTAAAGGAGATTCTGACTCCACCCTCCGCCAGGTTTACCTGTATCTTCTAGCCATATTTGGTGGGGCAATCGCCGGGCTCGTGGCTCTGACTACCTCTCTGTTCAATGTCTTCAGATTCGCCCTTGGCAGTCCGAGTGCCGCCGGTGACGCGTACTTCCAGTTCTTGGGCTGGACAGTTCCCGCCATGCTTGTTGCTGGTGGCGTTTGGGCCTATCACCAGCAAGTTGTACAAGAAGAGGCTGCTGAGGTGGACGCGCGGCGGCTTTCAGCTCGACGAGTTCTCTTCTATTTGATGTCTTTCATTGGTCTCGGCACTTTGGTAGCAGGGCTAATAATGCTGCTTGGTATCCTGCTGGAGCTACTAGTGAACACAGTTGGCGGTGAACCAGTAGCGGTTGTGTCAGGCTGGTGGCAGGACCAGCTAGGTATGTGTCTGGCGCTCTCAGTAGTGGCCATACCCATCTGGCTATACTACTGGAACAGGGTGCTTCAGATGACAGTTGCCGGAGGCATCGCAGAGCACAGAACAAGAACACGCCGCATTTTTCTGTACGTGGTTCTGGGCACAGCAGTAATAACTCTAGCCGCCGACTTGGTAAACATAATATACCAGCTACTTAACGGCGTGCTTCAAGGCACCTTCGGGGTGGACGTCCTTCGCCAGTCCAAGTGGAGCTTGCAGACGTTGGTTGTAGCTTTGCCGGTGCTTCTATATCACTGGCGTATCCTGCGACAGGATCAACGTCTTGCGGCAGAGGAGGAACGTCTCAGCGCCGAGACACTGTCTTTGGCCAAGAGGGTTACAGTGCTAGCCAGCGAGCAGGCAGCGGACTTAATTTCCAGGATAGAGGAGAGGCTTGGCTCCCAGGTGCGCCTGCTGCGCCACCTCAGCCAGGCGCCCCAGGACCGGGTTATTCTGTCCAATGAAGAAATAGACAGGCTGGTCAGCGACATTCAGGCAGTCTCTGCCACGTGCATCATGCTAGTCGTGGCCAGAGGTGAAATAATGGTGTTCCCCTATGAAGAGGATTGACACTGCGACATAGAAAAAGAGCGCGACTATGATGCTGCCCGGGCCACTTCACATAGATACAGATTGGGCCCGAAATGCCGGACAAGACGATAGGAGAAAGCCGCCACACTCGTTATTTCACATGCCTGGAGTGACAGCTAACCAAATTGCCAGCGCCTCAGTTCCGGTGGTAGTCTCAGTTGGCGGGGCTTTACGGTTTTTTGTTGCATACTGAGGCAGAAGCAAATTCCGAAGGTCGTATCTTTCCTGGGCCTAGCCAGATTGAATGGTGGGCAGTACTGGACTTGAACCAGTGACCTCTGCGATGTCAACGCAGCGCTCTAACCAACTGAGCTAACC
>JACNFS010000122.1 GCA_014384515.1 Dehalococcoidia bacterium
GGAGATGCTATTTGCAGAAGGTAATTGCTGATGATTTAGACGCCCTGCTTGATGCCCTGCCGACTCATATTCGCCAGGCGCTTATTGAGCAACCCGACAATAGTGAGTTACTGGAAGTAGTCTTAGACTTGGGACGTTTCCCTGAAGCTCGCTATCCCCACAACGAGGTAGTGCTCGGCCACAATGAGGTCACTGACTCAGATGTCGAACATATAGTCTCCCGTATCAGCAGCTTTAGCGGTGACAACCGTGCCGGCATCGAGCGCACGCTGCACCGAATTTCAGCCATACGCAACCGGCAGGCACGAATCGTTGGCCTGACCTGCCGGGTCGGCAGAGCTGTCTTCGGTACTGTAGAGATCATTCAAGACCTTGTTGAAACAGGCAAGAGCGTATTACTCCTGGGCCGACCTGGCGTTGGCAAAACAACAATGCTACGGGAGGTAGCCCGCGTTCTGGCCGATGATTTGAAAAAACGGGTGATCGTGGTTGATACTTCCAATGAAATCGCCGGTGATGGCGATATCCCTCACCCAGCTATAGGGCACGCGCGGCGGATGCAGGTGCCGACGCCAACCATGCAACACGCGGTGATGATTGAAGCTGTGGAAAATCACATGCCCGAGGTCATCATTATCGATGAAATAGGCACCAGTCTGGAGGCCGAAGCGGCTCGAACCATTGCCGAGCGTGGAGTCCAGCTGGTCGGCACCGCTCATGGAAACAGCCTGGAGAACCTGATGATGAACCCTACTCTGTCCGACCTCATCGGTGGTATTCAAACAGTGACCCTGGGAGACGAGGAGGCGCGGCGGCGGCACACCCAGAAATCAATTCTGGAGCGCAAGGCACCACCCACCTTTGATATCGTCGTCGAAATCCAGGAACGAGATAAGGTAATCATTCACCCAGAGGTAGGCGAAGCTGTAGACGCCATTCTCCACGGTAAGCCCCAGAAAACCGAAATCCGCTGGTGGGACAAAGATGGTGAAATAAAGAGAGATAAGATAATAGCCTCCCATGCTCTGAACAAAAGGCAGCCAGAGCCGAAGAGAGAAACACCACGGATATACCTCTTCGGCATCAACCGCTCTAAGCTAGAAGAAGCCGCCAGGGAGAAAGGGATTGTCACGGAACTTACCGCCGACCTCAAAGAAGCCAACCTTTTGCTGACCACAAAGAACTACTATCGCCGAAAACCACAAAAGATAAGGGATGCCGAGGCATCTGGCATTCCCATCTATGCAATCAAAAGCAATAACCTTCCTCAATTGAGACAATGCCTTGATAGCATGTACATGCCGCAAAAAGACGGCACAATCGGCTCGGCAATGAATGAAGCCCAGGAGGCAATTACCCAGGTGAAAGAAGGCGAAGGGGCTGTAGAACTGAGCCCTCAAAATGCCTACATTCGTCGTTTGCAGCATCTCCTGGCCGAGCGCCATAATCTGGTCTCTCGCAGCCTGGGTAAGGAACCTGGTAGAAGAGTAAGGATTCTTAGAAGCTAAGAAGGCTGGCGAAGAATATACCGAAATCTTTCTCTGGGAAGTAATCTTTGAGTCTATTTATCACTTTCGAGGGCGGTGAAGGTTGTGGCAAAACCACTCAGGCCAAAGCTCTATACGGAAGACTTTCTCGGCTGGCTATCCCCGCAGAGCTAACCCACGAGCCAGGGGGTACGGCCCTAGGCAGCCAGCTAAGACGCCTATTGAAAACAAGGCGTCAAGATGAAATCTCACCTGAAGCCGAGCTATTCCTGTTTGCCGCCTGCCGCATTCAGTTGGTGAGTGGAGTGATTCGCCCTAGCTTGCAAAAGGGCAAAGTGGTCATCTGCGACCGCTTCGCCGATTCCACCACGGTTTATCAAGGCTATGGCCGGGGAATAGGCTCGACAACTATCAAAGCAGTCAATGAATTCGCTACCCGGGGCACAAAGCCTGACCTGACTGTATTGCTGGACATCCCGGTTGGAAAAGGGCTGGGTCGCAAACAAGCCAAAATGAAAGACCGCTTCGAAGCGGAAGAGATTGCCTTTCATGACCGAGTGAGAGATGGTTACCTCAAGCTGGCAGCCGACGAGCCTGAGCGATGGCTGGTGATAGACGCCACTTTGCCCAAAGCCAGAATCGGTGAAATCATCTGGGATAGGGTTAACCAACTGCTTAACAAACACCACCTATCATTGCGACACTGATCACACAACATGTAGTGCGAGGCTTTAGCCTCGCCTGAAACGAGCCCATCAGGGCGACCCTAAAGGGTCGCAACTACATTGGCTGGACTGAAAAATGTAGCGGTTAGAATGTCACTGCGAGCAAAGTGAAGCTGTCTCATTATGGGTTTAAAACTGTCTAAAAAGCTGGTTGCTGTAGCCTTAAGCGGTGGGGTTGACTCCTCGACAGCGGCTTTTCTACTTCAGGAAGCTGGCTATGAAGTCATCGGGGTGGCGATGCGCTTGTGGCCCGAGGAAGAAAGGGCACCAGAGGACCAGCACCGCTCCCGCTATTCAACGCAAAGCATTCACGACGCAGAGCAGGTCTGCCTCTCTCTGGATGTGCCTTTTCACACCATCGACCTTGAGGGTGAGTTCAAGCAGCACGTAATCGATTACTTCTGCCAGGAATACATACAGGGGCGAACCCCTAATCCCTGCATCGCCTGCAACCGGCACATTAAATTTGGTTTTCTCCTTGAGCAAGCTGTTTCCCTGGGAGCCGACTATTTGGCTACCGGGCATTACGTCAGAATGGAGTACTTCAACGATGCCT
>JACNFS010000012.1 GCA_014384515.1 Dehalococcoidia bacterium
TTTTGCTGGCGTTGCGAAGCACCGCTTCTCTACTATGCCAAACGAACCTGGTATATCAGGACGTCACTTAACAAAGACGCCCTTCTTTCCGGAAACGCTGAAATCAACTGGTATCCGGAGCATATCAAGTATGGTCGTTTTGGGAATTGGTTGGAGAACAATGTTGACTGGGCTTTTTCGCGAGAGCGCTACTGGGGAACGCCTCTAAATATCTGGAATTGCTTAAACTGTGGAAGCTATGAGTGTGTCGGTGGTATTGAGGAGTTGAAGGCAAAGCCAAATCTAAAAGGTCTGGTTGAGCCGTTAGACTTGCACCGTCCTTTTGTCGATGACATTACTTTCGCTTGTTCCAAATGTGAGGGGGAAATGAGGCGGCAAACAGAGGTGATTGATTGCTGGTTTGACTCCGGGGCTATGCCTCTAGCCCAGTGGCATTATCCCTTCGAAAATCGCGCTGAATTTGACAGGAGTTTCCCTGCCGACTTTATCTGTGAAGCTGTTGACCAGACCCGAGGTTGGTTCTATAGCTTACATGCTATATCTACTTTGCTTTTCCAGCGCCCTTGTTTTAAGAATGTTATCTGTCTGGGGCATATCCTCGATGCTGAGGGCGAGAAGATGAGCAAGGCGAAGAGGAATGTAGTTGACCCGTGGACAGTACTGGGGAGCTATGGTGCCGATGCCCTACGCTGGTATTTGTTCACCTCTTCACCAGCCGGGAACGTACGCCGCTTTTCCAGCGATATGGTGGCTGAAGTTTCACGCAATTTTTTGCTTACGCTGTGGAATACCTATAGTTTCTTCGTCATCTATGCCAATATTGACCGCTTTGACCCCAAGGCGGCAGCAGCACCGTCTCTATCCGATTTAGATAGCTGGATTCTCTCCAGGCTTAACCAAGTCATAGCTGACGTAGATGAGGCTTTGGACAATTATGACCCCACTACAGCTGGGCGGAGGATTGAAACCTTTGTTGATGAGCTTTCTAACTGGTATGTGAGGCGCAGCCGACGTCGCTTTTGGAAAAGCCAGAGTGATGCTGACAAGCTGGCAGCCTACACCACACTGTACCGCTGCTTGGTTACTTTATCCAAGCTTCTAGCTCCTCTCACACCCTTCGTTGCAGAAGAGATTTACCGAAACTTGGTATGCTCTGTCGATCCCGCCGCAGCAGAAAGCGTGCACCTCACCGATTTTCCTGTTGCCGACCGAGCGCAGATAGATGAGAAGCTAGTCGATGCAACCCGGCTGGCTATGACCGTGTGCAGCCTGGGGCGTGCCGCTCGAGCTAAGGCCGGAATAAAAGTACGTCAGCCTCTGGCCAAGGCATTGGTTAAAGTGAAATCGTCAGTTGAAAGAGAGGGTTTGCAAAGATTGGCCTACCAGATATTGGAAGAGCTTAATGTTAAGGAATTAGAATTCGCTAAGGAAGATATCACTGGCGACAAGCCTTGCTATGCTTTGGCTGCAGATGGGGACTGTTGGGTGGCAGTGGCTGTCGAACTGTCACCGGAGCTGAAAGCTGAGGGAGCAGCCCGAGAGGTGGTACGGCGTTTGCAGACCATGCGCCGCTCGGCAGGCCTGGACATTGCTGATTACATTGTTGCCTATTATCAAGGTGAAGATTCAATTCAGCAGGTGATGACCAAGTTCGCCGACTATATTAAGCAGGAAACCTTATCCCGTCAGCTCGTCTCGTCGCCGCCGCCCGCTGGAAGTCACACTGAGAAACATCGTATTTCAAATTCTGAAGTGTTACTCGGCATTAAGAAAGAGCCGAACTAAGAAGCTGCAAACGAAGTCAGCCTCCTCACCTCCCTGGCGGTGGACTTTGTATCAGGCGAGCACGAGTTATCTTGGTATCATTGCCTCTGACGAAGGTGATGCCTACCTCCTCCCCGACATCCGAAGAGTGTATAGCTTCTATCAGTTCGTCAGCCGTAGATACCGCTTCATCCTGGAAACGAACAACTACGTCACCTACTCTTAAGCCTGCCCCCTCTGCAGGACTGCCCGGCGCCACATGCGTGATAGCTACTCCTTTGTCTACAGGCAGGCGGTATACTGTCGCCGCATACTCATCAACCGTATATAGCGTTACTCCAAGGTAGGGACGGGTCACGTAGCCCTTGGTAATCAACTGCTCAATGATTGGTATAGCCTTCTTGATGCTTATGGCATAGCCCATGCCTTCAACGCCAATGCCAGCGATCTTAGCGCTGGTAATGCCAATGACTTGTCCCCTCATATTCGCTAAAGGGCCACCGCTGTTGCCTGGGTTGATAGCTGCCGAGGTTTCGATAAGGTCGTCCAGAGTTTGACCTTGGTCTACAGCTAAGGACACCTTCAAACCGCTGATAGTGCCTTCCTTGGCTCTCAATCCCCGGCCCAACGGATTGCCGAGAGCTACTACCCAGTCACCAACTCTCAGTTGCGTTGAGTCACCAAGGCTGGCAGCCGGCAAATCTCTAGCATCTATTTTGATGATGGCTAAGTCGGTCAGAGGATCTCGGCATATATCGTCTGGCTCCGCTTGAAAAGTCCTGCCGTCAGCCAGCTCCACGATTACTTTCTTGGCTCCCTCGACCACATGGTTGTTGGTCACGATGATGCCATCACTGTCTATGATCCAGCCTGAGCCGGCACCTGACTGCGTTCGCGGGGTGAGGAAGAAGTCTAGAGTGACTACTTCAGTGGTTATGGTTACTACGGTCGGGTAGGCCTTCTCCACCACATCGGCAATGCTTGGTAGTGTCG
>JACNFS010000030.1:0-6597 GCA_014384515.1 Dehalococcoidia bacterium
GCATTAGCAATCCAACGCTTAACTCATCATGAAGAGGAATTGTTAGCCTAGGACTTCCTGTTTTTATTAAGTTAATGTGGTCTCCCTCTCCCTTTCTGTCACTATATCCGAACTTCTTGAAAGCCCTTATTGCCTGACGGCCGCTTACGCCCCTGAGCTTCCTTCCGCAACTACTCATTTGCTGCCCCGATTGTAGCCTGCCTAGACGTAAGATGCAACTATCTGCTTTGTCATCATTGCCAGCTTCTGTTACACTGCTGCCCTAAGAAAAGAAGCGACGAAACAGCACTACATCTATATTCTTTAGCATAGATTGCCTATGTTTGTGCAGCCGCAAGTCGCCAGGAAATGGTCTTGGTTCTGGGTCAGAGGCGTGACAGGAATAATGCGGCGTTTACGTTGTGGTCTTGGATGCCGCTGGATTATGAATCTTTCTCCGCTTTTCCCACGCCTCTTCAGCAATTCGTTAAGAGCACTTCCCAGATAGACAGTGGAGACACTCCACCCGTTAATCATACGCAACGGGCTCCGACATGTCGGAGCCCGTTTATTCGGTCGCGCTGGAAGTCTAACCCGCGAGAATCTCCATTGCCTCGTCCCTGTAGGCATCCATTAGATAGGGAATTCCAGTGACTTTGGCGCATTCTTCGGTCAGGGACATGAGCTCACGCCGGGTAATTGCAGGCACACTAAAGCATCTTGCACCTGCCATCAATTGCTGCAACCCTATCCTGATCTTTTCACTGTAGCTGTAGAACCCCACAGCACCCAGAGGGATGTTCTTCATTTCATCAGCGCCTACTATTCTCTTGACGTCTTCGTAGCAGACAAAGATCTCCTCCGGGGTGGAGCCAAATTGACCGACTGTATTTGGTAACTCGCCATCTTTGATCCATTCCTGGATATTCTTACCAACCATGCCTGGAATCATCAAGGCTCGCCCCATGCATACCGCCTTAGCAAAAGGTGCACCAAGGGCAAGTGCCTTGAATACGCCGTCTTCGCTACTGAATCCGCCGGCAAAGGCTATGTCAGGCACCCGCTCGCCTTTGTCTGACAGTACCTTGCAAAACTCATAGGCCGCCGAGTGGAGGTACAGACTTGGCATACCCCATTCTTCCATCATTCGCCAGGGGCTCATACCGGTTCCACCCGGGGCGCCGTCTATAGTGAGCAGGTCAATTTTAGCTTTCGAGCCCCACTTGATTGCCATAGCCAGCTCTCGCAAACCGTAGGCACCCGTTTTCAACGTAATGCGTTTGAACCCCAGATCCCTTAAGCGCTGGACTTCGGCGTAAAAACCTTCCTCATCGATAAAACCAAGGCGGCTGTGGCGTTCAAACTCCTTCAGAGACCCATCCCTGTAGGCTGCCTGGCTAACAGGATTCGAAGGATCAGGGGTAACCATGTATCCGCGTTTCTGGAGCTCCAATGCCCGACCCAAGCTATTAACCTTGATCTCCCCGCCGATGCATTTCGCGCCTTGCCCCCACTTCAATTCGATGCTGTCCAAAGCATGCTTGTTACCAACGTATTCAGCAACACCCAATCTCGTATCTTCCACGTTCATCTGGACCAGGATTTGACCATATCCCTGATGGTAGCGTCGATAGACCTCGATTCGACGGTCCATATCTGGCGCGGAAACAACTTTGCCCTTTGAGTCAAGCTTAAGCCCCGGGTCAATACCGCAAACGTTCTCGCCACAGACCAGCGTAACGCCGCTGATGGCAGCGCCAATGGCGAAATGGTCCCAGTTCCTGCGAGCTATCTCCGTGGAACCCAGAGCACCGGTAAAGACGGGGATCTTCATCTTGACCTTGATGTCCCAGCCGTATTCGGTCTCCGTATTTACCGCCGGGAACGTGGCGGTATCCGGATCACCGACGACACCAGTCGGAAGCCCTTCGGCTCCTAAGGCATATCCCTGGATATTGAGATGAGAGTAATCAATCGGATAGTCCTTGTCGCCTCCCGCCGTGATTTCACCGAAGGGTCCAGGATAGAGCAGTTCGCGACCTCGGAAGGTTGCCTTGAACACCTCGCAATTTCCTGTACAGCCGTCAATGCACCGGGTACATAGACCACTCATAGGCACTATGCTTCTGGAACGGTTGGCGGTCTTGGTGGCATCATTTGAGTTCGGTCGTTGTAGATTCATTCTCTAGCACTCCTTTCTTCGATGTTGTTCTTTTTCAGTGGTCTAGCCAGCCTGTGCGGCAAACGGTAGCCGTTTGCCTAGCATTACATTAACACATTATCAACACGATGTCAAGACCTTTTCTTGAATGAGTAACACCTAGCGCCCATGAAGCGCGTTATCCACCTTGGCCTATAAAGCAGATTGCTCTGCTTGCATGAGGGTCAGCCACTATTTGCGCGTACAAGCCCCTCGCAGAAGAAGGAACATCAATCAAATGTACCACATCGCTGAATTCGGCCATGCCGGGCAGGAGGTCGGCGAGGATGTTGCGGGAGTTGGCAAAGAACTCGTTATTGAACTGGGTTTCCGGGTCGCTCGGGTAGACGGGTAAATACATAATCTCTGCCTCAACTAGATCCTGGAAGAAGTGGGTTCCGTATGACACTTCTGGGACATGGCCCATCTCCTCGCGGGCGATCTCGACGAGAACAGAAGTATTATGAATATCTGAGTACCCGACGTTTACGCCCAGGTCTATATTGGTGCTGCCCCACCTTCCCGGCCCCATCATCATTAGTGTGTCTTCAGCAACTGACGGATGCTTATTGATGCTCCCGACCACTCGTCCCAGAGTTTTTTTCATTTCCATCGATGGTATTTGGGCATATTTTGAGGGGTCTATGTACAATATATAACGTATGTTTTGAACAATACCGCCGCTTAAGAATCGGGCGCATCTGAATAATGTGAGTTCACGTGATATGTTGTCGGGTAGTTCCACTGGCCCTATTGTCCCGGGCAGGGGAAGCGACCGGCATTGCAACAGATTTACCGTGACGTCACCTTTCGGGTTTATGTGAGCGGTAAATTCAGTGTCTATAGGATGGCCATACGTCTCTTCGAGCCTGGCCAGCATTTCATCCATAATCCGAGTGAACGATGTCCTCCTGATAAGATTGTCAAAAGTCAATATGAGGTGCTTTGCTGATTCGCGCGGGCAGATGCCAATTATGTCGTGCGTGTAACCTTCGGACATTAAGGATGCAATCAAATGCAGATTCGGATAATCGCAATCAGCGAGGATCTTTGCCGTGGGTAGGGTCAAGAACTCGTTCGACTGCAGGTCTAGCACGTCCGCATTATGCTGAGAATACTTGGCTATCTCAATGCCGGCCTCAGGCCTGAGCTGGGGATGACTGATGGCGAGCATTCTTGTGTAGTCACCTCCAACGCGGTTAACCGCGCGAGTTCCCAAGCCAAATACCAAGCGGACCATGCCTTTTTGAGCATCTATGCGACTGGTCCACGCATAGAGGTTCTTTGAAAACGAAACGCCGGCAAGGCTGGGGAAGAAGTAGTTCTTGTAAGGCATACCGGATACACGCTGCACCAGTATTGCCATCTGTTCATCGCTCTCGCTCAGTCCCTGCCTATGCCGGTAGGAAAGGGCATCAGGATTCAACGTGCTGGCATACACTAGCTTCACGGCACGGAGAAAAGCTTGCGTTCGCTCCTCGGGGCTGCCCTGATTAGCGCAAAACTCGCTGCGATACTTGCCAGCGAATGGATTCCCGAGGCTATCTTCCAGGAGGCTACTTGACCTGACTATTATTGGCGCCTGACCGAAATAATCCAGCATATCGCGAAATTGCTCCATTATCTCCGGTGGGAAATCCCCACCAAGGAACCGCTGCTCGACCTCATCAAATTGATTCCATGATAGTTCACGATCTTTTGTAATCTGCAGCCGAAGCTGAAACAGGTGGTTGTTTACCAAGAAAGTGAAGAAAACATCTGAGCCAATGTAGAACGAGTCGTGTGCTTCTAAGATCCGCGAGAAATCTATTTCGCCCTTCTCCGCCAGCAACATACGTCTTGCCAGCAACATACCAGCGGCCTTGCCACCGATACGGCCAGACCCAATCAGCCGGTTCCTGATATTGATGAGGTCATCCACAGTAAGATACTGGTCGGCAAGTTCGCTGAAAGATGGATGGTCACTAATCATCATGCGTGAAAGCTCGTGCTTGAGAGACATAACCTCTGGCGTGCATTCAAGTAGATTCTCTCCCGTCTCACGATACTGGATTAGCTTTGCATAAACGCTTTCCCAGGGAGCAATAGAGCTTACGGTCACACTGAGCGGCTGCCTATGGGCAGTTGACGATACCGCGGCTGCCTCTGCACTGTGAAAGACCGGAGACCAGCCCGTTTCCGAAACAAGATGCGGCAAGAACATTTCCGAAGAATAGCGGTCCCATGCCTTCAATGGATGTATATACATTGCATTATCTACATGGTAAACATCGATGAGTATCTGAGTTGTATCTCGGACCTTAGCAACCGCAGCGTGGCCATGTTGGGCGCGCGTTAACCCGAAATAGGCTATTGCACCCAGTTCCAGAATATAAGGACATGTAACCCGAAAGAAATTCGCTAGAAGTTCATCGGTGGCCCACTTGGCCACGAGGGCAGACAGATTATCGAATACGTAGCGAACATTCTTCCCTCGTTTTTCGATAATGCTGTGCACTTTCCCGCTAAAAAAGTCGAACCCTGGCCCTGCGTCAAGTTCAATGGTAGTTACGCTCGGTTGACTTTCGAGAATCGCTGGGTGAGGAGCAAACCTGAGGTAAACACAGTCGTGTCCGTCACGGATTCCCTGCTCTGCAAACGCTTGCGCAAAATAAGAGTAGTCTTTCAAATCATCTATTTGCCACACAATGTTGTCGCCAGGACGAAATCCCTGAAGGAGTTCATCTAACGCGGGGATTCCGCTGCTGATTTCCTTAGTTTTCACTTTCTCATCCCTTTAGATTGATAGTCACACCGACCATGAAAGTGGAATGTGACGCAAATGCAGGCTGTCATCAGCCGACACGACCCTGCCCCATGAGTCTTCTGACGCTTGCCCCAGGATGTTTGAGTTCCTTTCCCGGTGGTACGTGCTCCCGGGCAAAGGGTCGTTTGGGCTCTATTGTATTCACACTCCGCGTATTCCTAAGCCACCGTCCATGACGAACTAGACCCAACCACGGGATTTCATCGCTTCAACTACGCGTTTAACAGCGTGCACGTACGCTGCTTGTCTCATGTTCAACTTGTATTCTTGGCTAGTCTTGAGCACTGAATGATAAGCAGCGGTCATCTTCTTCTCCAAACTCGCGTGCACTTCCTTTTCATCCCAGAAATACATATATGCGTTCTGCACCATCTCGAAATATGATACTGTGACTCCGCCAGCATTGCACAGGAAATCAGGTATCACATGAACACCATTTTTGTACAGGATATCATCGGCCTCCGGTGTGGTTGGACCGTTAGCTAGTTCAGCGACAATTTTTGCTTTGATGTCAGGTGCGTTCTTCTCAGTTATGACATTCTCTAGAGCAGCGGGAATCAGTATGTCGACTTCAAGTCCGAGGACTTCTTCATTGGAAATACGTGTGGCGTTGGGCAGATTGACTACTGATAGAGTATTCAGCTTACACTCACAAACTGCCTCCAAGTCAAGACATTTCTCGTCGCATATACCACCTTGGCTGTCACTAACGGCAACTACCTTGCACCCAAACATCTCTTCGCATAGCCGTGCTGCATGGCTTCCAGCATTCCCGAAACCTTGCACCGCAACAGTGGCTTTGCTCAGGTCTATTCCCAATACATTTGCCGCTTCACGGATGGTATACATCCCACCACGGGCTGTTGCATCGCCGCGCCCCGCGGAACCACCAAGCCCAATCGGTTTACCGGTAATCACACCGAATTGATTCTTGCCACTAACCTTCGAATACTCATCCATCATCCAGGTCATTATTTGGGGGGTCGTGTAAACATCAGGAGCAGGGATATCTTTATCCGGTCCTATGAACTGGTATACTGCGCGTACGTACTCCCGACTTAGTCGTTCCAGCTCTCCTAGAGACATCTCCTTGGGATTGCAAATAACTCCGCCTTTTGCTCCTCCAAGAGGCAAGTCAAGAAGAGCGCACTTCCATGTCATCCAGGCGGCAAGTGCCCGCACAGTATCAATCGTTTCATCTGGATGGAATCTAATTCCTCCTTTCGTCGGACCTCTAGAATCGTTGTATTGAACCCTGAATCCTTGGAATACCCTGACAAACCCATCATCCATACGGACGGGCAGCCATACATGGAACTCACGCATCGGTACGCGAAGCATCGCACGTACACTAGACTCCAAATTGAGGATGTCCGCACACTGATCAAACTGCTTTTGTGCAACCTCGAATGCGTTTGCATTTCCCATTTCCTGTACCTCCGTTTCTTCTCTATATTTCTCGCCTAGCTGCTCTGGACATTATTCCCTTGAGAAGCTATATGTTCTTCTTCCTTTTGCTGATAGCCTAAACAAGCCTCCGTCTGTCACCTTAGACATGATTCTATCTTCTTTCATGTGGTGGTCACTGAAAGACAGGATTCCGTTTGGTTTC
>JACNFS010000030.1:7276-11927 GCA_014384515.1 Dehalococcoidia bacterium
AGCGGAGCGACCGAAGAATCACGGAAAACGAAGGATTTAGGGTTAAGGCGACAGTTAGATAGCCTCACATTCTTACTGATATTCCCCTTTCCTTGAGGTATTTCTTAGCTTCAGGTATGGATATTTCCCCGAAGTGGAAGATGGAAGCGGCTAGGACCGCGGCTGCTTTTCCGATTGTCACAGCTTCATAAAGGTGCTCCAGTTTGCCAGCGCCACCTGAGGCTGTAACTGGTATAGTTACGGCTTCGGCCACCGCTTTTGTCATCTCCAGGTCGTACCCTTCCTTTGTGCCGTCGGCATCCTTGCTGGTGAGCAAGATTTCCCCAGCCCCCAACTCTTCCACCTTCTTTGCCCACTCTACGATATCCTTACCCGTCGACTCTTCGCCGCTTTTGACCATCACCTCCAACCTGGGAAGACCGCTACTCGGTGGATTCTTCTTCCCATCGATGGCAACAACAAGCCTCTCCTTACCAAATTCTTTTGCGGCTTCCGCTATGAGTTCAGGACTCCTCACGGCAGCGGTGTTGATTGAAACCTTGCCCACGCCGAGGTCAAATAACTCCTTCATGTCCTTGGTGTCTCTAATCCCGCCGCCTACAGCGAAGGGGATGGTGACCTTTTCGGCGACTCTCTTGACCCATTCCAGCCTTGTCCCCCTATCCTCCACACTGGCCATGATGTCAAGGAACACAAGCTCATCGGCCCCCTCCCGGCAGTAGGCCTCCGCTGCCTCCACAGGGTCACGGGCATCCCTCAGGTTGACGAACTTTACTCCCTTAACCACCCTACCATCTTTGACGTCCAGACAGGGTATGACTCTTACCTCTTTCATCCTATTACCTCCGAGAAATTGACTAGGTTTTGATATTCCATAACGGCGCTCATTGCATAGTTCTCAGCTTCTATGCCTGCCTCCTCAGCGGCTGCTACCGGGTTCAAGCCTCCCAGGATGACCATCCCAATCCTATTGAGTTCCACTGGGATTTCGCACACTGGCTCACTGGTATTTCCCATCACCATCAGGCCTCCAATGCCCAACTCTTTCAGCTTAACCATCACCTCCTCGACTATCGGTCGGCACGCGGCCGGTATCTCTCGGAAATTGGCCAGTATTTTTCCCTCTCCCCTTTTGGCTACATCTCTCACGGAGGTCATCCTGGCTCTGATGAACACCTCTGAAGGGTCCAGGGAAGAGCCAGCATAATGAATTAGCTCCACGAAGCGAAGGGGCTTGTGATTGCGAAGCTGGAGTATGCCGCCGAACCGTGAGTCCATGGGGACACCGGCTTTGAGTAACGTGCCATTTATCACGATGCTACAGACAGTTGCCAGTCCCACCCTGTCCTCGGGAACCACCAGCTCACCCAGCTGTTCTCCCTCATGGGCTACAGCAACCATGTCGCTTACGCACAGCCCTTCAGCGAAAATGGGCTTCATTGCCTGCAGCGCCTTGTCAAATTTATCCTTCGGGAAAAAAGAGACATTGACTGGAACCGAACCGGTGCCCTCGTCCCAATTGAAGTCGGTACGGAAGGCAAGCAGTTCAATCCCGGCGATGGCGAGACCGACCTTGTCTCTGACCAGAGCATCGCCCAGCTCATCAATGCCAAGCTCGGTGATCATCCGGCCATTCCGGCCTACTAGTCGGGTTAATCCCCGCTCGTCCATCAGTTTCAGGTGGTATCTCACTGCCCTTTCCCCCAGGTCGACCCCGTGGTCTGTCAAACGGCGAGCAATGACGCGAGCCCCTAAAGGTTCGTGGGAATCACTCAGAACCCTCAGGATGGACAGTAGTTTTCTCTCGACCCCTTGCGTTTCAACGCCTATCACAATACCCCCATGGTCATTGATATGTTAGGCAGTAGGCAACCGTTTGCCTACTATAACACAGGTTTGCAGTCCTGTCAACCCCATATTCCGCAAAGCGCAAGAAAATTTTCATCAATCCGCGGATTAGGGTCTCCGTCCAGCCCGTGCTGGGCATTCCATTCTAATTTGGTTACATGTATAATTGGCCGATACATACTCATGGCTCTGAGATCCCGGAGGAAGAATTGCGAGCTTGGTTTCCGATGTATTCTCTGCCTCGAGGCTGGGAGAGGCTGGGCTTACCTTTAGACATAGCCAATGCTGTGACTTTCCGTCCCTCGGATGCCTCTGTCTGGGTCACCGGTCAGGTGCTCAGCGTTAACGGCGGCTACGCTATGGTAGATTAACTAAGGAGGTTTTATTATGGCTTACGAGACTATTATTTATGAGAAGGAAGACGGCGTAGCTCTAATTACTCTCAATCGGCCTGATAGTCTTAACGCCCTCAATTCGAAACTGGCCCAGGAGTTGCAGCAGGTAACCGATGAGATTGCCGCCGATGAATCAGTCAGGGTGGTGATCATAACCGGGGCTGGTCGAGCTTTCTCCGCAGGAGCTGATATAAAGGAAATGGTGTCTCCCGGAGGGGCCTCTTTGGGAGCGGCGCTAGCCAAAGGTAAGCCACTGGCCTTTTTTATTAAGATTGAGAACTTAGACAAGCCAGTCATTGGAGCTATCAATGGTCTGGCAATAGGCGGCGGTTGCGAATTAGCTATGGTATGTGACCTGAGAATTGCCTCAACCACAGCCAGATTTGGGTTTGGAGAGATAAAGATCGGCGTTATTCCTGCTGGTGGAGGCACGGTCAAGTCACCCCGGTTCATAGGTATAACTAAGGCTAAGGAACTGCTTTTCTTTGGTGACCCCATTGATGCTGAAGAGGCTTACCGCCTCGGGTTGATTAATAAGGTAGTGCCGCCAGAGTCGCTTCTTGACGAAGCCAAGAAGTGGGCCAAAACACTGTCTCAGCGGCCGCCCCTAGCTCTAGCGGCAGTCAAATCATGTGTTAATGTAGGTATGCAGATGCCTCTTCCAGCGGCTATAGATTTTGAAGCCAAGCAGGCAGCTATCCTGGTCAACACTGAGGATAGATTGGAGGGGATGAAAGCCTTTGTGGAGAAGAGGCAGCCAGTATTCAAAGGCAAATAGAAGGAAAGGATGGCAAATACGATGGCTGAGAGGATTCCTGTTAAGGAAGGTGTCTTTACGGAGAGCCCGGAGGGGGGGACATTATTGGCCAACAAGTGCAAATCGTGCGGGCAAGTCTTCTTCCCCAAAGCTGTCTTTTGCTTGACTTGCTTCAATGAAGACATGGAGGAGTTAAGACTAAGCCAGCGGGGAAAGCTATACTCCTACACTGTTGGGCGCATGCCTTCGATGCACTTTGAGCCTCCCTATGCCATAGGCTATGTAGATATGCCCGAGGGAGTAAGAATCTTTGCTCCACTGAAGATGATGGAGGACAAGCCTTTTACCATAGGTATGGACATGGAAGTAGTTATTGAAAAGCTGTGGCAGGAGGAGGAGAACGAAGTCATTGGCTATAAATTCAAGCCTGTCTAACCAATTCGAGTTATCGGTTTCCAAAGAGGAGGACAAATCATGAGAGAGGTTGGTGTAGTAGGAGTAGGACAAAGTACGTTTGGCAAGGCGCCCCAGAGAACCGCAGTTGAGCTGGGTCAGGAGGCAGTCGTGGCAGCGCTTAAGGATGCTGGCCTGAGTCCCAGCGATATCCAGGTTGCCTATGCCTCCCGAATGTATGATTGCTGGGTTACAGCGCAGTGCATACTGAAAGAAGTGGGCGTAAGGGGTATAGAGATGGTAAACGTCGAAAATGCCTGTGCCGGGGGGGCCACTGCTTTCAGGGGGGTGTGGAAGGAGATAGCCGATGACCACTATGACGTTGGAATAGCTATTGGAGTGGAATCAATGACCACCAGTCCAATAGCCCACAGACTGATCCCGCCGACTATGGATGATTTGGATGGTCAACTGGGACTGACCATGCCCGGCATCTTCGCCATACTTGCGCGGAGGCAGATGGAGCAGTATGGAACTACCGTGGAGGATTTTGCTCAAATATCAGTCAAGAATCATCACCATGGCTGCTTGAATCCTTTTGCCCAGTACCGGAAGGAATTCACTGTGGAAGAAATCCTCAACTCCCGAATGATATGCGACCCGATTACCTTACTCCAGTGTTGCCCCAACACGGATGGGGCTGCTGCCGCGATTCTGTGCTCCACGGATGTAGCCAGGAGATATACTACAAAGCCGATAAGAGTAATCGGCTCGGCGCTGCTATCGGGCGATTATGGATATCTTATGCAAGATATCACCGTCTCTCCCCTGGGTAGCAAGACAGCTAAGATGGCTTATGAGATGGCCGGAGTTGGGCCTGAGGACATAGATGTCGTTGAGCTTCATGATGCTTTTGCCAATGAGGAGATGTTGCGTTATGAGGAACTTGGGCTGTGTCAGCCGGGTGAAGGAACACGCCTTATCAGGGAGAGAGCGACCTGGGTAGGGGGTAGGATACCGGTCAACCCTAGTGGTGGGCTACTTGCTTTGGGCCACCCGTTGAGTGCGTCTGGCGTGCGCAACATAGCCGAGATTGTCCTGCATTTAAGAGGGCAGGCAGGTGAGAGGCAGACTCCCAATGCCAAGGTTGGGCTGGCTCACATGCTGGGAGGTTCTGTGGCCGGTCTCGAGGCAGGTGCCTGTGGTATCCACATACTGGCACGATAAGATCACGTGCTTCATAGCCGTTGCCAGGGGG
>JACNFS010000030.1:12484-13615 GCA_014384515.1 Dehalococcoidia bacterium
TTGCCTAAAGACATAGCTATAGGTATGATGAAGAGAATAGCCCCCTTGGGCTACACTGGTGGGCTGGTACCTGAAGAATGGGGTGGTGGAGGGATGGACATTGTCTCCTACGGCATTTTGATTGAGGAACTGGGTCGTGCATGGGGGAGCCTGGGTATTATGGTTCTGGTTCATGCCGCGGGTGGGATGGACCTAGCCAATTCGGGTACTGATGAGCAAAAAAGAAAGTATCTGCCATCATTGGTGTCCGGTGATGTAATAGCCAGTGGCGCCATAACTGAGCCTGATGCCGGGTCTTCCAACAGGGAGATGCAAACCACAATCGTAGCTGACGGCGACTATTACCTGGTCAATGGGACCAAAACCTGGATCACCAACGGGGGGCTTTCTGATTTCTGTGCCGTGGTAGGTTATACCGACAAGAGCAAGGGGATTAAAGGGATAGGCCGCATTATAGTAGACGGGAGGGAATCCCCTTTCGAGGCGAGGGAATTGCCCAAGCTTGGCTTTCGCTGCTGTCCCACGGCCGAGTTGGCATTCAACGATTGCCGGGTGCCCAAGGAGAACCTGAGCATGGGGGTCGGGTATGACGCTGCAATGGGTGTGCTTCTCTTTCCTCGGGCTATGATAGGTGCCTTATCAGCCGGACTAGCTCAGGTAGCTATAGATGAGGCAGTGAAATATGCCCAGGAGAGGAGTCAATTTGGCAGACCTATTGCTAGATTTCAGCTTGTTCAGCAAATGCTGGCTGAGATGGTGGTGGAGACAGAAGCAGTGCGTTTGTTGGGTTACAAGGCTTGTCAACTTCTCGACAAAGGTCAAATGTGCTTCAAAGAGTGCTCTGGCGTAAAATTCTTTGGCTCAGAGACAGCGGTTCGGGTTTGTTCCAGAGCTATGGAAATCCTTGGTGCTTATGGGATTTCTGAAGAGTATCCGCTGGAGCGCTACTTTAGAGACGCCAGAACATTGCTGCCCCCGGACGGCACTAACCAGATTCAGAGGCTCATTGTCGGGCGAGAAGTGCTTGGTGTGCCTGCGTTTATTTGAGCAGGAACAAGGCCGAGGCAGGGTTCGCTCTTGACTAGCTTGTCCCACATTCACGGATGAAAGCCATCTCAACTTGAATGTCGC
>JACNFS010000011.1 GCA_014384515.1 Dehalococcoidia bacterium
TGAGGTGATAAGCCAGTGGCGATGAGTGCTGCCGCTCCGGAAATAAAGCCGTCGATGACTACCGGAATTCTCTGGGCAGCTCCGGCTAACATCACACCGGCCAAGCCGCCGATTTCAAAACCGCCAACCTTGGCTAATACATCTATCGGGTCTTCAGGATTTGGCTTGTTAATTGACAGGGCTGTCTCTATTACTTTGACCTTATGGGCCAGTTGTTTGTTATCGATGCCCGTTCCCCGGCCAGTTACTTTCTTCACTGGTTCACCGCTGATGGCAGCGAGGATGGCACTGCTGGCGGTGGTGTTGCCAAGGCCCATGTCCCCGGTGCCGATGATGTCGAGCCCTCTTTTTGCCTCGGCTTCAACTAATTCGATGCCGGCCTCCAGAGCATCCATGGCTTGCTGGCGGGTCATCGCCGGTCCTTTTGCCATGTTCTTGGTGCCGAAGTCGATCATTTTGCATAACAATCCAGGCATCGCCTGGAAACCGCCTATGACCCCCATATCAACCACTATAACTCGGGCGCCTACGTGATTGGCCAAAACATTTATAGCAGCGCCATCCTGAAGGAAATTGAGCACCATCTGCCTGGTTACTTCCTGAGGGTAGAGGCTGACCCCTTCAGCAACCACACCATGGTCAGCAGCCATCGTTATGATGGCCTTATCTTCCAGTTTGGGTATCGCTTCACCTCTGATTCCAGCAATCTGGATTGATAGCTCTTCCAGCCTACCCAAACTGCCGTGTGGCTTGGTTAGGTTGTCCTGGCGCCTCTGGGCGGTTGCCATTACGGAGCTATCTAACGGTTTTATTGCTTTCAGTACTCTCTCTAGAGAATTGGCCATGACTTGAAAGTCCTCTCCTGTCAGTACTCGATGCCGCGCCTGGCGGCAATTCCCTCGGTGAAGGGGTGCTTAATCATGAGCATCTCAGTGACTAAGTCAGCCCGTTGGACTATTTCTGGAGGTGCCTTCCGCCCAGTCAAAACCAGCTCCGCGGAATTTGGTTTTTCGTCTAGCAGGTCTAATACTTGCTTGATCGTTATCAAGCCCTGGCTGATAGCTACAAAAATCTCGTCGAGGATGACGAGGTCATATTTCCCGCTGACTATCTCTTGTTCGGCGTAGGCCAGTGTCTGTTGGGCTTCTTGGCTTAGTTGTTCCTTAGGTTTAGTGAAGCTATCGCCAACGCTTATCTGGACTATGTCAAATGGTTGATGCTGAGACACGAAGAAATGCTCACCGCAAGGTTGCCCTTTTATGAATTGGATGAAGGCCACTCTCACCCCTTGCCCCGCGGCTCTCATTGCCAAACCTAGAGCGGCAGTAGTCTTGCCTTTACCATCGCCGGTGTAGACATGAATGAGGCCCTTGGTAGTTTGTTCAGCCATGACTTCTCCCGAGAGTTATCTTATAGACCTGGGACATATCCAGGTTCTGTCTGACTATCGCGGCAAGTTTATCGTATTGTTCCTGTCTGTTGATTGATGTAGCTGCGGCCATTGGTAATCCCCGGTGCTGCCGCAGGCTTTTTAAGAAAGTATGCGTGAAGTTGCTATTGTGAAACAAGCCGTGGATGTAGGTGCCAAATATCCAGCCATTGCCGCCAATAGCACCATCAAAGTAGTTTGCTTTTCCCTGAGGTGTTTCCATGACTTGAAATGCCGGCAGGTAGTTATGACTTCTGGTTTGCCCCATGTGGATTTCGTATCCGGCAATCTCTATCCCCTTCAGTCCTTTCAGTAAGCCATCATCGGCAACTACTCGAGCCTTAACCTGAGTGGTCGTTTTATCATGATCAAAGATAGTCTGGTTATCGAGCAAGCCCAGTCCGGCAACACTGCCCTGCTTAGACTCGACTTTGTCAGGGTCATCAATGCTCTCGCCCAGCATCTGATAGCCGCCACAAATACCTACCACCGGAATGCCGGACTTAGCTCGATGGGTAATGGCTTGTGCCAATCCTTGTCGCTGTAGATAAATCAGGTCGGCGATGGTGCTTTTAGTGCCGGGCAGGATAATCAAGTCTGGATTGCCCAGTTCAGAAGTATTGGTTACATAGCGGACCGTGCAACCCTGCTCCTCTAGAGGGTCAAAATCATCGTAGTTGGAAATGTGTGGCAAGCGTATGATGGCCACATCCACACCACCATTAGCTGAGCCTGTTGGCCTTTCCTCGAGGTAGACCGAGTCCTCCTGAGCGATGGTGATACCTCGGAAGTAAGGAATCACCCCCAGAACAGACTTCCCAGTGTGTTTCTCCAAGAGGTCTAGCCCTGGCTTCAGCAATTCGAGGTCACCACGAAACTTGTTAATGATGAAGCCCTTAATCAGGTTACGCTCTTCCTTGGTTAGTAATTCTAGAGTGCCGATGATGGAGGCGAAAACACCGCCCCGGTCGATATCGCCTACTAGAAGCACAGGTGCGTCGACCATTCGGGCTACCCGCATGTTGACTATCTCTCTCTCTTTCAGATTTATCTCAGCCGGGCTGCCGGCTCCTTCAATTACCACGATATCATAGGCGGAGCGTAGCTGATTTAGGGAATCCTCAATCGTTTTCACCAGGTAAGGGGTATAGCTATAGTATTGACTGGCCTCCAGGTTTCTGGCCACTTTGCCTAAGACAATCACCTGTGAACTAGCCTCAGCCTCGGGTTTAAGCAGGACAGGGTTCATATGGACTGAGGGCTCAATGCCGGCTGCCTCAGCCTGTACTGCTTGAGCCCGTCCGATTTCGCCGCCTT